>CAKROP010000374.1 GCA_934373375.1 uncultured Anaerosacchariphilus sp. | reverse complement strand
CTGACCCTGCCGGTATTCATCGGTGAGAATCCGTCCAACTTCCCGAACATGCTGATTGCCATCGCCATCGGTATGGTAGTAACCTTTGTAGCTACCCTGATTCTGTACAAGCCGGAGCAGGCAGCGAAGGCCGCATAAAAAGGAGCAGGACATATGAGTGAATTAAAAAAATTCCCCCAGGGCTTTCTCTGGGGGGCGGCTACGGCTGCAAACCAGTGCGAGGGAGCCTGGGACGTGGATGGAAAGAGTCCCAGCATTGCGGACTGTATCACCATGGGAAGCCTGAATGAGGCGCGGAAAATCACACTGGATATTGACGAGACGAAATACCGCTATCCATCCCACCGGGCCGTGGATTTCTACCATCGTTACAAAGAGGATATTGCCCTGATGGCAGAGATGGGCTTTAAAACTTTTCGGATGTCCATCAACTGCACCCGGATCTATCCCACCGGCGATGAGACAGAACCCAATGAGGCTGGCCTTGCTTTCTACGAGGACATTTTCCGGGAACTGAAAAAATATGGTATTGAGCCGCTGGTTACCCTGTGCCACAACGATATGCCACTGGCATTTACGAAGGAATTCAACGGCTGGGCGGACCGCAGAATGGTAGATTATTTCCTGAAATTCTGCAAGGCAGTCTTTGAGCGTTACAAAGGGCTGGTAAAGTACTGGCTCATGTTCAATGAGATCAACATCATGGCCAAGCCAACAGGCAACTGGCATCACGCGGGAATCTGCAATCCGGGTACAACGGATTTCTCCAACCAGGTGGACGATGAGGCCCTGCGCTATCAGGCTCTGCATCATCTGTTTGTGGCAAGTGCAAAAGCGGTAAAACTGGGAAAAGCTATAGACAAAGAGTTTCAGTTTGGAACTATGATTACGTCGTTCCTGTATTATCCTTATACCTGCAGTCCGGACGATATCTTCTATGCCTATGAACTGTCTCAGATTCACGGATATTTCTGCGCGGACGTACAGATTAAGGGTGAATATCCCTACTATATGAAGCGATATTTTGAGCGGAAAAACATTCATCTGAAGATGGAAGCGGACGACCTGAAGGAAATCCGGGAGGGCGTGGTGGACTTCTTGAGCTTCTCCTATTACGGTTCCAACTGCGTGACCCTCCAGGAGCACAAGGAAGAACTGATGGGCAATATGGCCAAGGGCGTGCGGACTCCCTATCTGGAGATTACCCAGTGGAAATGGGGCATCGATGCCAAGGGTCTGCGCTACAACCTGAACTGCTTCTACGACCGCTACCATGTACCCATGTTTATCGTGGAAAATGGACTCGGCGCCGAGGATAAGCTGGTTCCGGATGGAAAGGGTTCCTATACCGTCGAGGACGATTACCGGATCGAATATCTGCGTCGGCATATCGAGGCTATGCGGGAAGCTATTGACGATGGCTGTGAGGTCATGGGATACACCACCTGGTCGGCCTTCGATATCGTAAGTCTGGGAACCGGAGAGTTCAAGAAGCGCTATGGTTTCATTTATGTGGACTGCAACGATCAGGGTGATGGCCCGCTGGATCGGTATAAGAAAAAATCCTTCTACTGGTACAAAAAAGTAATTGCATCCAACGGAGAGGATCTGGACTGATGGAGGAAAAAGATGCAGGAAAAAAAGATATATTCGGAATTATTGGAACTTTTAAAAAAAGAGATAAAAAGACAGCTTCCTGAAATCGAAGAAAACGGAGACTGGCTCTGGGCGCATCCGGAGACGGGATTTAAAGAGGTGGAGACACAGAGGTACTGCCTGGAGGTCCTGCAAAAGCATGGTCTGAAGGCGGAGACCTATCCGGATGTGACGGGCTTTACCTGTACCTACGATACCGGAAGGCCCGGTCCCACCGTGGCCATCCTGGGAGAAATGGATTCCGTGGTCTGCTTTGGCCATCCGGACTGCAATCCGAAGACCGGCGCGGCCCATGCCTGCGGGCATGCCATTCAGATGGCGTCTGTTCTGGGAGCTTTTATTGCCCTGGTGGAAAGCGGAGCGCTGAAAGAGCTTTGCGGAAGGGTCAGGCTGATGGGCGTACCGGCGGAGGAATGCCTGGAGACCGAGTGGCGGCTGAATGAGATAAAAGCCGGTCGGCTTCACTATCTGGGCGGTAAGCAGGAATATCTGTACCGGGGAGTCTTCGAGGATGTGGATGTGATCATCAATATGCATTCCGGGGCGCTGAACGACGGAACCATCCGTCCCATGGGACGTCACAATGGCTTCATCTCCAAGACCGTGACCTTCCACGGAAAGGCGG
>CAKROP010000373.1 GCA_934373375.1 uncultured Anaerosacchariphilus sp. | reverse complement strand
GGGTCAGGATACCGATGACCAGGGTGCCGTCCTCGATGAGGCTGATGGTGCCGTGCTTCAGCTCGCCTGCGGCGTAGGCCTCGGAGTGGATGTAGCTGATTTCTTTCATTTTCAGGCTGCCCTCCAGGGAGATGGCGTAGTCGATGCCGCGTCCGATGAAGAAGACGTCGTGGGCTGCGGCCTGCTTGGAGGCGAACCACTGGAGGCGCTCTTTATCCTGAAGGATCCGGGCGATTTTCTCCGGCAGGGTTCCCATTTCCGCGATCAGGCTCCTGTAGCGGTCTTCGTCGATCGCGCCGCGTACCTTCGCGAACTGAACGGCCAGGATGTCGCAGGCCAGAAGCTGGGTGCTGTAGGCCTTGGTTGTAGCCACGGATATTTCCGGTCCGGCCAGGGTGTAGAAAACGTTGTCTGCCTCGCGGGCGATGGAGGAGCCAACCACATTTACGATGGCAAGGGTGCGGATACCCATGCTTTTGGCCTCACGAAGGGCCGCCAGGGTGTCTGCGGTCTCGCCGGACTGACTGACAAGGATAACCAGTCCCTTTTTGTCCAGCAGCAGGGTCCGATAACGGAATTCGGACGCCAGCTCCACACGGACCGGGATTTTCGCCAGATCCTCGATGACATACTGGGCGGACATGGCCGCATGATATGCGGATCCGCAGGCCACCATGTATATCTGGCTGATATCACGGATTTCTTCCTCGGAAAGTCCCATCTCGGACAGATCGATTGTGCCATCCTTTACCACAGAGTTCAGGGTATCCTGCAAGGCTTTTGGCTGCTCGTGGATCTCTTTCATCATGAAATGCTCGAAGCCCGCTTTTTCCGCCGCTTCGGCGTCCCATTTGATCTCCACCGGCTCTTTCTCGATTTCGTCGCCATCCAGGTTATAGAAGGTAATTTTGCCCTTCTGCAGACGGCCCAGCTCCAGGTTGCCGATGTAGTAGACGTTGCGGGTATATTTCAGGATGGCGGGAACATCGGACGCCACGAAGCACTCGCCGTTCTCCATGCCCAGAATCATCGGGCTGTCCTTACGGGCCACGTAAATCTCCTCCGGATAATCCCTGAACATCACAGCCAACGCATAGGAACCGCGGATACGGACCATGGCATGGTTGATGGCGTCTACCGGGGTTCCCAGGTATTTCTTATAATAATAGTCAATTAATTTGATCGCCACCTCAGTGTCGGTCTGGGAATAAAACTGGTAGCCCTTGCGCAGCAGCTTATCCTTCAGCTCCTGGTAGTTCTCGATGATGCCGTTGTGTACGCCGACCACATTGCCGTCGTCGCTGCAATGGGGGTGGGCGTTATTCTCAGAGGGCTCGCCGTGGGTCGCCCAACGGGTGTGGCCGATGCCGCAGTCGCCTGCCAGCGCCTGACCGCCATTGGTCTTCTCAGCCAGGATCTTCAGCCGTCCCTTTGCTTTCACCACTTCGATGGCTCCGTCGCCTTCCCGCACTGCCATTCCGGCGGAATCATAACCTCTGTACTCCAGCTTGGCCAGTCCGTCCAGCAAGATCGGCGCCGCCTGATGATTTCCCACAAAACCTACAATACCACACATACTCCTTTAATCCTCCTGTTATTCCTTCAGTTTATGCTCCATTATACAAATTGACAATTTTATCTTAGTCGGGTTCCACGCATGTGTACCGACATGTTATAGGTATTGTAGCAGATAATTATTAAATTGAAAAGTGCAAATTGATTTTTGATTAAAAAGTGCAAATGTCATTTTTTAATTAATCAAAAGTGCAAATTTATAACTAAAAAGTGCAAGTTCCATCCATCTTTTCTGCCGCTATTTCCGGAACCTGTATCACGCCCCAGCGATACAGCAGCGGATAGATATAGGAGATTCCCCGAATATCACCCAGCTCCTTCGGGCGGCCTATCACTGTGCCCCTCTCCATCTGCAGCGCATTCTGAAACGCCAGCACCACCGAGCTCCAGGCCAGCGTCTTGCTCTCCCTGCGCCTGCTCACCAGCAGCTCCCGGTTATAGTCGCCGCTTCGTCCCCGTTTCAGCGTATAAGAAAAGGGCAGGCCTGATATCGTATAAAACGCCTCCCCCTGAAATGCCACAACGGCCTGCCAGAGGGCGTCCTCGGTCCGGGTGCGCTGAAGCCGTTCCACCACCGGGGGCTGCTGCGCGGCGGGGGATGATTGGTTTTGGGGGTCACACATGGTTGTTCTCCTTATCCCGTTTTTTTAATTAATTCGTTATTGTACCATAAAATATTTTTTATGCAACTTTTTTTCATAAAAAATA
>CAKROP010000372.1 GCA_934373375.1 uncultured Anaerosacchariphilus sp. | reverse complement strand
CCGGTTTTTGTCCATCAGAGGCAATCTGCAAATCCGAATATGCAAACCTTGTATAGCTCAGTCCATAACCGAACGGCCAGCGCACCGGAATCTGCGCTTTGTCATAATATCGATATCCTACATAAATACCTTCCTCATACAGCGCATCTTTCTGTCGATCATAAATTTTCGAAGATGGTACATCCGCATAAACATATGGCCAGGTTTCCGCCAGTTTGCCAGATGGATTTGTCTGACCGGTCAGCAACTGGTACACTGCTTCTGCGCCGCCCTGTCCCGGTAACCCCAGATATAAAATGCCTTTCACCTGATCTTCCCAGGGACATTCTACCACGCTTCCTGTGCATAATACTACAATCGTATTTTTGTTTGCTTTTCCAGGTTCCTCGATCATGCGCAGATGCCCTTCCGGCATACTCATCGTCTTCCGGTCGAATCCTTCACATTCACAATTACCCGGTAATCCCGCAAATACAATGACTTTATCTACTTTTTGTGCTACGGCTCGCACTTCATCCAGCAATGCATCTGTTGTCTGCCCGTTTTCCAGACACCCCTGTGCATACCACGCATCCGGAAAATAATCCAGCGGAGCTGACAACCGGGTAGGATTGATATGGCTGGAACCAGCTCCCTGATAACGCATCTCTTTTGCCATATATCCAATCACAGCCAGTGATTCTGTACTTTCATCAACCGGAAGAATCTCATCTTCGTTTTTCAGAAGTACCGCACCTTTTTCTGCTGCTTCCACAGCCAGTTTATGATGTATTTCTTCCGAAAAAGAAATACTTTCTTTCAACGTATCCTGTGCGCGGTACACCATTTTGAGGATGCGACTGGCAGATGCATCAATCAACGCTTCTGACAGCTTTCCTTCACGAAAAGCCCTGGCAACATCTTTTTCCATAAAGGCACTTCCACCCGGCATATTCAGGTCACATCCTGCCTGAAATCCGGCAATCCTGTCATTCATGGCTCCCCAGTCTGTCACCACCAGCCCTTCAAACTGCCATTCTCCGCGCAAAATACCGGTCAGCAGCTTTTTGTGATCGCTGCAGTGAATTCCGTTTACTTTTGGATAAGCACACATCACCGCAGACGGATGTCCTTCTCTGACTGCAATTTCAAAGGCTGTCAGATAAAGTTCCCGTAACGTGCGCTCATCTATCACACCATCTGATAAAAAACGGGATTCCTCCTGGGAATTACAGGCAAAGTGTTTGACACATGCGCCAACGCCTTCACCTTCCATTCCCCGGATAAATCCCGCTGCCAGTTTTCCTGATAAATATGGATCCTCACTGAAATACTCAAAATTTCTGCCACAGAGGGGATTTCGTTTTGTATTCACCCCCGGTCCCAGAACCAGTCCTATGTTCTGTACCTTCGCCTCCTGCCCGATGGCTGAGCCGACTCGCTCCAGAAGATTGATATCCCAGCTTGCAGCCGTTGTCACTTCCGCCGGAAAGCAGGTCGCCGGAACCGATTCATTAATGCCAAGCATATCCGTTCGTGAACAGACATTCTGTTTTCTGAGGCCGTGCGGTCCATCGCACATCTGCATGGATGGAATACCATATTTCTTATATCCTTTTGTTTCCCAGAAATTCTTTCCGGAGCAGAGCGCAATTTTTTCTTCCAGAGTCATTTTCGATAAAATTATCTCTATATTTTTTCGATTCATATCTTATTTTTCTTCTTCTAGTATCTTCATACCATATACATCTATCAGTTTAACCTTTTATTCAAATTTCAATCTGTGAATAGCCTGTTTTCCACTCTTCTGTGCGCCGCGTGCATAGTTGAATTTCGGATAACCAAATCCCATGGCAGTAGCTACAAAATGATCTTCCGGAATGCCAAGTTTTGTCCATACATCCGGTAATAATTTCATCACATTCATCGGGAATCCAAGGTACACACAGCCCAGTCCTTTGGATTCGCATAACAGTTCAAAATAAGCAAGCGTAATTCCGACTTCTACTGCTGCCGAACCAAATTTCTTCGGCATATGTGGAATGATCACATGCGGTGCGGAGCAGAAATAAATATCTCCGTTCATGGCCTGCGAACCACGCTCTTCCATGATTCCAAAGGACTCTGCATCCCAGCTGTGCGGAAAAATCCCCTGTTTTTTCAGTTCTTCGGCACCTTCACACAGCATTTTGCGAAGCTTGTCCAACTCAGCTTTATCATCGATAACGGTAAATTCCATTTTCTGTTTGTTACCACCGGTTGGAGTTGCCTCCAGGGTCTGTAACAATTCATCGATCAGTTCCGGATCTACGTTCTCGT
>CAKROP010000371.1 GCA_934373375.1 uncultured Anaerosacchariphilus sp. | reverse complement strand
CGTTGGTACTGCACGGCGCAAGCGGCCTGTCCGAGGAAGCGGTCGTAGAGAGCATCAAGCGCGGTATCTGCAAGGTCAACTTCGCCACCGAGCTTCGTATCGCTTACACCGACGGTGTGAAGGAATTCCTGGCAGCGAATCCGGACGCCTTTGATCCGAAGAAATACGGCAAGGTAGCCATGGAGCACGTGAAAGCCATCGTAGAGACACGTATGAAGATGTGCGGCTGCACTGGCAGAGTATAAGAAATCAGAAGAATGGAGCGCAGGGACTGTGCAGGTCACAGCCTCTGCGCTATATCTTAATTGGAAATAAATGGGAGAACAAAAAGTGAACGTAGAGACCATGCAGACAGACCGCAGGCGGCAGCACCTGATTTTTATCGGCCTGTTTCTTTTATTACAGGTGATTTTCATATGGAGGAGCTTCTACGGCTTCAATACGGCGGATGAGATGTATTTTATCGGCTGTTCGGAGCGTATTTTCCGGGGAGAGAAAATTCTGATCGATGAGTGGAATCCGACCCAGCAGCTCTGTTCCTTTCTGTTACATCCCATTTACAGCCTGATCCGGACGGTCATGGGATCTACGGAAGGAATTGTGATGGCAAGCCGGTTTGTCTATCTGGTGTACTCCGGCGTGCTGACGCTGTTCTTCTATCTGCGGTTTCAGCGGCGTGGATATGCTTCCTTCGGACCAACGTTTTTGTTCGCGATTTTCGCGCCCTTCAGCATCTGCGCCATGTCCTACAATTCCATCGAATTCGGCATCCTGCCGGTATTGCTGGCGGTGCTCTCAGCGGATAGGGAGCATTCGGTGCCGGAATATATCCTGTGTGGCATTCTGATGGCGGTGATCGTGCTGGCGAATCCTTTCGCGGTGCTGATGTACGCCGGGTACGGACTGATTTGCCTGATTGCCACGGTGCGCGGACGCCGGAGAGGGACGAAGCCGGAGGGCGTGCTGCAGTTTCGGAATTTCCTGTGGATGACCCTGGGCGCAGGTATTATCCTGGTACTGTTCCTGGCCTTTATCTTCCAGCGGGGAACTTTGTCAGAGATGCTGGCCAATGTGCCCCACATTGTGGGAGATTCCGAGCATCAGGAGGGGTATCTCTACAAGACCGGGCGGTACTTCTATCTGTGCTTTAAAAATTATAAATGGATGTTTGTGGGACTTTTCTTCGTGTATGGTGCGACCCTGTTTGATAAAAAGCGGTACAGCCACAGCCCTGTATACATGATTCTGGCGGCGGTGTGCGTCGTGCCTTATCTGATTTATTATGGGTTTGTTTTCGAGCATATTACAGTGAATTATCAGATGCTGCCGCTGGCGTTCTGGTGCCTGGAGGCTTATTTTGTCACAGAGCATAAGGAAAAACGGTTGTTTTACGGCTGGTATCTTCCGGCCATGCTGTTCACGATGATTGTGCAGTACGCGACCAATACGGGAATTGTGACCCTGAGCGTGGCTTACGGCATGTGTTCCTGTGTGGGACTGATTTTCGCGGCGGACTGGATGAAGGAAGAGCGGCAGCGGTGGCAATGTGCGCAGCAGGCGGACAGCAGTGGAACGGCGGAACTGCGCCGGGCGGCGAAGCGTCGGCGGGTGGCATCGCTCTGTGTAGCCGGTGTGCTGCTGATACAGTTTGTGGGCACCTTCTGGCTGCGGATGACCTATGACTGGGGCGACGAGCGCGGCTGGCTTCTGGATACCCGGATGGAGCGCGGACCGCTGAAGGGTGTGTATACAACCCGGGAGACAGCAGACTGGTACGCGAGAGTGCTGGATGAACTGGATATGCTGAAGCTCACTGCGGACGACGAGCTGATGGTGGTGGGCGTGGCGCCCTGGATTTATCTCTACACGGATGCGGGCTGCGGTAATTATTCCACCTGGCAGGTCCACGAGGGAAGTACCCAGCTCTATGATTATTACGACCTGCACCCGGACAAATTTCCGGATGTGGTCTATATGGCCCACTGGGCGGAGGAGTTTATGGCCTGCGATTTGTCGCACCTGTTCACGGACAGAGGCTACACCATCGTGTACCGGGGAACAGGCACCGTGCTCATGTCCCCGGGGCGGGCTACAGCTTTTATGGCGGAATAAGAAAAATATGGAAAATAAACGGCAAGGGCGTCGGAGGGATCCGATGCTCTTTGCTTATGGAGTGGATGTTTACAAAAAATTGGTGAGTTGAAAAAGTGAATTCCACTTTGTAGAGGTAAATTCCACTTTGCGGGATTAAATTCCACGCTAAAGAAAAAAATATTGGTATCATATAGGAAATTCCCAAAATCAGAGTTAAAA
>CAKROP010000370.1 GCA_934373375.1 uncultured Anaerosacchariphilus sp. | reverse complement strand
TCTGGACCGCAACGGCCTTAGACCTTCCCGTTACTACATCACTACCGACGACACCCTGATTCTTTCCTCTGAGGTGGGCGTCCTGGACATCGACCCGACGAAGATTGTCATCAAAGAGCGTCTCCATCCGGGAAAAATGCTTCTGGTGGATACAGTCAAAGGTGAGGTCATCGACGACGAGCATCTGAAAGAAAAATACGCTTCTGCGCAGCCCTACGGCGAGTGGCTGGACAGCAACCTGGTACAGTTAAAGGATCTGAAGATCCCCAATGAAAGAGTACCGGAGTTTTCCGCAGATGAGCGCAGAAAACTGCAGAAGTCTTTTGGATACAACTACGAGGAATACCGTACCTCTATCCTGCAGATGGCCCAGAACGGAGCCGAGGGCATCGGAGCCATGGGTATCGACACCCCGCTGGCGGCATTGTCCGAGGAGCATCCGCCGCTTTTCAACTATTTCAAGCAGCGGTTCGCCCAGGTTACCAATCCGCCCATTGACGCCATCCGTGAGGAAATCGTCACTTCTACCACCGTGTATGTGGGCAAGGAAGGAAATGTGTTGGAGGAGACCCCGGAAAACTGCAGACTGCTTCGCATCAACCATCCGATTCTGACGAACACGGATATCCTGAAAATTAAGAGCATGAAGGTTCCGGGCTTCAAGGTAGAAGTGATTCCGATTACCTATTATAAAAATACCAGCCTGAAGAAGGCCATGGATCGCCTGTATGTGGAGGCCGACCGTGCTTACCGGGACGGCGCGAATATCCTGATTATCTCCGATAGGGGCGTGGATGAAAACCACGTGGCTATCCCGTCCCTGCTTGCGGTATCCGGACTGAACCAGCATCTGGTTACCACCAAGAAGCGTACCGGTGTGGCGTTGATTCTGGAGAGCGGCGAGCCCAGAGAGGTACACCATTTCGCAGCGCTTTTAGGCTACGGCGCCTGTGCTATCAACCCCTATCTGGCACAGGAGACCATCCGGGAACTGGTATCATGCAAGCTGCTGAATAAAGATTATTACGCAGCCGTAGACGATTATAACAGCGCGGTGCTTCATGGTATTGTAAAAATCGCTTCCAAGATGGGTATTTCCACCATTCAGTCCTATCAGGGCTCCAAGATCTTTGAGGCCATCGGCATCGACAAGGATGTGGTGGACGAGTACTTCACCAATACCGTCAGCCGTGTGGGCGGCATCACTCTGGCAGACATTGAGAAGCAGGCGGACGAGCTTCATTCCGCAGCCTTCGATCCCCTGGGACTGAACGTGGACCTGACGCTGGAGAGCGTGGGACGCCATAAGAGCAGAAGCGGCGGCGAGAAGCATCTGTACAATCCGCAGACTATCCATCTGCTGCAGGAGTCCACGAAGCGGGGCGACTACAAGATGTTCAAGGAATATACGGAGCTTATCAACGGGGAAAATAACCGCGGTTATCTCCGCAGACTGATGGACTTCAACTATCCGAAGAAGGGCGTGCCCATTGAGGAGGTAGAGAGCGTGGACTCCATCGTGACCCGGTTTAAGACCGGAGCCATGTCCTACGGATCCATTTCCCAGGAGGCCCATGAATGTCTGGCCATCGCCATGAACACTCTGCATGGCAAGTCCAACTCCGGTGAGGGCGGTGAGAGCCTGGAGCGTCTGGAAATCGGACCGGACGGCCTGAACCGCTGTTCTGCCATCAAGCAGGTGGCTTCGGGACGTTTCGGCGTAACCTCCCGGTATCTGGTCAGCGCCAAGGAGCTGCAGATCAAGATGGCTCAGGGCGCGAAGCCCGGTGAGGGCGGCCATCTGCCGGGCGGAAAGGTGTATCCGTGGATTGCCAAGACCCGTCACTCCACGCCGGGCGTGAGCCTGATTTCCCCGCCCCCTCATCACGATATTTATTCCATCGAGGATCTGGCGCAGCTGATTTATGATTTGAAGAATTCCAACCGGGACGCACGGATTTCCGTGAAGCTGGTTTCCGAGGCCGGCGTGGGAACTGTCGCAGCCGGTGTAGCCAAGGCCGGAGCCCAGGTTATCCTGATTTCCGGATACGACGGAGGTACCGGAGCCGCTCCCAGAAGCTCCATCCACAACGCGGGACTTCCCTGGGAGCTGGGACTGGCGGAGACTCATCAGACGCTGATTCTGAACGGCCTTCGAAGCCGTGTCCGTATCGAGACCGACGGCAAGCTGATGACCGGCGAGGATGTGGCCATCGCGGCCAGGCTGGGAGCCGAGGAGTTCGGTTTTGCCACCGCGCCGCTGGTAACCATGGGCTGCGTCATGATGCGTGTCTGCAACCTGGATACCTGCCCGGTGGGCGTGGCTACCC
>CAKROP010000369.1 GCA_934373375.1 uncultured Anaerosacchariphilus sp. | reverse complement strand
ATCATGGAGAAGCTGGATATCCCCATGCCGGAGGCAGGTATGGCCGTTGATGTGGAGGAAGCTCTGGAAATTGCCGAGCGCATCGGTTATCCGGTTATGGTGCGTCCCTCCTATGTATTGGGCGGACGCGGCATGGAGGTTGTCCATGAGCCGGAGAGCCTGAAAGAATATATGCGTGCAGCAGTAGGTGTGACACCGGATCGTCCGATTCTGATTGACCGTTTCCTGCATCACGCCATGGAGTGCGAGGCAGATGCCATCTGTGACGGAACCCACGCCTTTGTACCGGCTGTTATGGAGCATATTGAGCTGGCCGGCGTTCATTCCGGAGATTCTGCCTGCATCCTGCCTTCTCTGAATATCTCAGAGGAGAATGTAAAGACGATTAAGGAATATACAAAGAAGATTGCGGAAGAGATGCATGTCTGCGGCCTGATGAATATGCAGTATGCCATCGAGGACGGCAAGGTATTTGTACTGGAGGCCAATCCGAGAGCGTCCAGAACAGTGCCGCTGGTATCCAAGGTCTGCAATATTCAGATGGTACAGCTGGCTACCCAGGTTATTACAGAGGAGCTGACAGGCATTCCTTCCCCGGTACCCGGTCTTAAGGAGAGCAAATTCCATCATTACGGCGTGAAGGAGGCGGTATTCCCCTTCAATATGTTCCAGGAGGTAGACCCGATTCTGGGACCGGAGATGCGTTCCACCGGTGAGGTACTGGGACTGGCGTCCAACTTTGGAGAAGCCTTCTACAAGGCGCAGGAAGCGACACAGACGCCGCTGCCCCTGTCTGGAACGGTTCTGATCAGTGTCAGCGACCGTGATAAGGAAGAGCTTCTTCAGGTAGCAAGAGGCTTCCATCAGGATGGCTTCCATATTATGGCAACCGGAAAAACCTACGATATGATTACAGAAGATGGTATTCCGGCTGAAAAAATCAAGAAGCTGAGCGAGGGTCGTCCGAATATTCTGGACGCTATTGCTAACAAGAAGATTGATTTAATTGTGAATACGCCCTCCGGAAATGAGAGCCGTTTTGATGACAGCTATGTCCGCAAGGCAGCTATCAAGGGTAAGATTCCCTATATGACCACCATGGCGGCAGCTATCGCTACTGCGGAGGGTATCCGTCAGGTAAATGCCAAGGGTGGAAAGCTTGATGTGAAGTCCCTGCAGGAGTTGCATGGGGAGATTGAGTAAGAAGTTATTTAATAACTTTTCGTTTTACAAAACCAGAAGCCAGGAAAAATCCCCGCCCACAAGCTAAACCCTGTGGGCGGGGATTTTTTCTGGCTTCGTCCGTTTTAACATATCAAATCACATCCGGATGCACCAGCTTCCGCACATATTCCGCATCCTCAAATTTCTTATATAATCCGTCCAGCACCGCCCGAAACATTCGTTCCTTGGCTCCTGGATTCTCATGACAGATTTGCCGTACCAGTTCCTTGGCATATTCCCGGCGGGTATGTCCGTCAGCCGGACAGGGACTCTTACAGACTGGCAGATGATATTTATTTTTAAAGCCGATCACATCCGCTTCATCAACCAGCATCAGCGGTCGAATCACCGTCAAATCCATCCGGTCCAGATAAGTCACCGGATCAAAAGAATGAAACCGCCCTTCATATAGAAGCGAGAGCATCATGGTCTCCACCACATCATCCTTGTGATGGGCATAAGCAATTTTATTACACCCCAGTTCCTTAACCGCCTCGTTGAGAGCCCCTTTGCGCATCTTGGCACAGAGCGCGCAGGGATTGCTTTCCTTCCGAACATGGAACACTACGTCATAGATCTCGGTCTTCACAATCGTATACCGCACGCCCAGTTCATCACAGAGCGCCTGAATCGGGCTTAAATCAAAATTCGGGAAACCAAGATCCACTGTAATCGCCTCAATTTCAAAATGCCTCCCATAAAACCGCTGAAGTCCATGGAGCGCATAAAGCATGGCCAGGCTGTCCTTTCCGCCGGAGATTCCGATGGCGATACGGTCTCCGTCATCAATCATATGGTAGGTATCCACGGCCTTGCGGACATGGCTTAAAAGCTGCTGTAATTTCATTTCCTCTGGTTAATCCTTTCTTAATTCAGGTATACCCGTAGGGTATTTCTTCAATTTGATCCTTTTTATATAAATTATTTTCCAAATTAATTCCCTACTTAGTTTATCAGAAAAAGATGAAAAAAGCTATTGACAATTTCAAAAGTCGGGTATATACTACTAAACAGATAGGAAATATAAGAAAAAACCAACCCGAACTTGAGGAGAATGAAAGGAGAACAAAAACAATGGCAAACATTTATAAGGGAACATTAGGACTCATC
>CAKROP010000368.1 GCA_934373375.1 uncultured Anaerosacchariphilus sp. | reverse complement strand
CATTGTACATAGTCTGAATGGAGTCAATGATGACCACCTCCGGCTTGTTGCTTCGAATGGTATCGCCGATCAGCTCCAGATTCGTCTCACAAAACAGCCGGAGCTTATCGGAAAACTGCCCGATGCGTTCTGCCCGAAGCTTAATCTGCTTCAGCGACTCCTCACCGGATATATACAGCACCTCATGCCCGTCATCCGCCAGCTTCTGGCACACCTGCAAGAGCAGGGTGGACTTTCCGATGCCGGGATCACCGCCCACCAGAACCAGGGAACCAGGCACGATACCGCCGCCCAGCACCCGATCAAGCTCCTGCATCCGGGTGGTTACCCTTTCCTCATCCTTCGTCTCAATCGAAGAAAGGCAGACCGGACCACCGGCTGCCCTTCTCTCCTGTGCCTTCGCGGCACTTTTCTTTTCTACCGTTTCTTCTACAAAGGTATTCCATTCCCGACACCCCGGACATTGGCCCATCCATTTGGGCGACTCGTATCCGCAGCTCTGGCAGAAGAATACCGTAGAGGTCTTTCCCTTTGCCATGTTCACTCCTGAATCATGTTCTTGCGCCTTCCACAGCAAGTGCTTCCGGCTGATTGACCTGTATCGGCTTATGCCTTCTTAATCTCTACTGTGACAGCAGCCTTGCCGCCCAGCTCTACACTTAACACCAGCTTGCCGCCCAGGCCTGTGGTAATGGCTCCTGCGCTGACGCCGTCTACAACGGTCAGGTACTCGGTGTCATCCTCCATCCCCAGGGTAATCTGCGCGTCTTCCGGTCCTTCAACCTGAAATTTCACGCTGTCCGCAGTTACTTTAAAATGCTCTACAGCGGTTCCCGGTACGGATTCGTATACGAACAGGTCGTTGCGCTCCAGCTTGGTAATCTCACGGAAGGTTTTAACCTTATACAAATCTCCCTGATATTCAAAATCCTGCTTCTTTGTCTTGGAAGCCAGCTCGTAGTCTCCAAAGCTGATACTTCCGTCTGCCTCTGCACGGATCAATTCTTTTACTGCTGCCATCTCTTTTGTCCTCCTAGTGGATCTTATGTTTAATCTTATCTCCCGGCCGCCCGTTGCGGCGCCGTTTTTGATATACATGATTATATACGATTCCGCTTCGCATTTCCAGCGTAATTTTTATTCCTGTACACAAAGTGTACAGGAATATGCCTCGCGGAATTATGATGTGTGTACAGTAAACGCAATCACACCTTTGCGCATGGTCGCCACGACGTCATCGCCCTGCTTTACATGACCGGACAGGATCTCGTCAGCCAACGGATCCTCCACCTTGGTCTGGATGGCCCGCTTTAAGGGACGCGCGCCGTATTTCACATCGTAGGCTGTGTCCACGATATGGCCTTTGACACTGTCGCGCACCTTCAGGGAGATCCCCATCTGGTTCTTGCAGCGCTTAATCAGGTCTTTGAACAGAATCGTCACAATTTCCTTCATCTGCTCCTTATTCAGGGCATGGAATACGATAATCTCATCAATACGGTTCAGAAATTCCGGCTTAAACATCCGGCGCACCTCTTCCATGACGCTGTTCTTCATCGCCTCATAATTCTGCTTTTCATCATCCTTCGCCGCAAAGCCCAGCCGCTTCGGGGAAATGATGGATCCGGCGCCCGCGTTGGACGTCATGATAATGACGGTATTCTTAAAGTCCACAGTCCGTCCCTGGGAATCGGTAATCCGGCCATCGTCCAACACCTGCAGAAGGATATTGAACACATCCGGGTGCGCTTTCTCAATCTCATCGAACAAAATCACCGTGTAGGGATTCCTGCGTACCTTCTCGGACAGCTGGCCGCCGTCGTCGTGGCCCACATATCCGGGAGGCGCTCCGATGAGCTTGGAGACGCTGTGCTTCTCCATATATTCGGACATGTCCACTCGGATCATGGCCTCTTCCCGGCCAAATAATACTTCCGCCAGAGCCTTGGAAAGCTCCGTCTTGCCCACGCCGGTGGGGCCCAGGAATAAAAAGGATCCAATGGGCCGGTTGGGATCCTGTAAGCCTACCCGGCCTCTCCGCACTGCCTTTGCTACCGCCGTAACTGCTTCCTCCTGCGCAATGACGCGCTTGTGTAATATTTTTTCCAGTTTCTGTAAGCGTTGGGTCTCCGTCTCAGTAAGCCTGTTGACCGGAATCTTCGTCCAGTCCGCCACGATCTGGGCGATCTCATTTTCACCGACGGTCAGGGCCTTGCGGCTGCGGACACGCTTCATCTTGGCATGCTCTTTTTTCAGCCTTTCTTCCAGGGTCAGACGTTCGGTCCGAAGCTCTGCTGCCCGGACTAAATCCTGCTCCCGGATAGCCTTCTCGATCTCCGCCAG
>CAKROP010000367.1 GCA_934373375.1 uncultured Anaerosacchariphilus sp. | reverse complement strand
TCATAGAGCTTCTCATGGATGTTGCGGACGGCTTCGTAATCACACTCTTCGCCCAATGTCTCCTCGATCATGGCGTTGAAGGTATCCTTCTGATCGGCGGCTGTCAACGGCGTACCGCAGCCGAACATGCCCTCCACAAAATCGTCTTTCAGTTCTTCCGCATTTTTGGAATAGTAAAGCATACTATGTAAATCTGTGCTGCGATCCTGAAAGGCCGGAAACAGGAAGCCCGCCATGGGCAGCTCCACCAGCCAGTCACGGACGCGGGAACCGAAGCGGTTGCTCTCCGCATCGTAGCTTAAGCCCGCCTTGGACAGGTTTACCGGGCAGATGGTACAGAGCAGATATTCATATACCTCGTCCGAGGCGTCGAACATTTCCTCATTATCAGAGGATTTTCCCGGCACATCGTACATGCCGTGTACCAGCAGAATCAGATAGTTCTCGCCATACTCGTAGTTCTCTATAATTTTATCATAGAACTGCTCCAGAAGCACATCATCCTTCAGCTTACTGTCGCGAAGCTTCAGTAAAAACTCCTGCTGCCCGCCTTCCATCTCTGCGTCCAGCGGGAATTCCAGATTTACCAGGTTCTTTCCCACGGTGCCGGACAGGCTCTTCCGGAAGATTTCAAAATACTTGAAGCACTCCTCCTCGGACTGAGCTAGAAAGGCTTCCTTCATCTCGCTTTTTTTATTCTTCTCGCCGTCCACATAACATGCGCAAAGTCTGGTCAGCGCGCAGTTCTGGGGTGTTAACTGCTTCTTGATTTCCGCAATTTCTTTTTTATTCATGTAAAAATTCACTCCTGAATCTGTTTTCTCTTTTCCTACTTTGTTTTTTCACTGAAGGCATCTTTTTCATGCCATTGTAAAATGCTGTCATTCTTCTGTTGCCAGAATCTCCTCTATCCAGCCACGGACTTCATCAGACAGGTTCTCAAACAAATAGTTTTTTCCACCCACAGGCTTCTTCTCCAGTGTCTCTCTGAGTTCGCCGCCGGTTACATCCACCAGCTCCCGCAGTCCCGCAGCCGAGAGCCTTGATGCCCCCTGCCCCATGATAATCACCTGTTCCAGGCCGTCGGAGGTAGCCACTGTCACCTGATACTTTCGACCCAGTTCATGGACTGTCTTCTCAATGTATTGATCCGCTGTCTCGGCTTCTTTTGTATACACCACATGAATGTTGTGATATTTAAAGATTTCTCTGGTTCCGCCTTCCACGCGATAAGCGTCAAAGACCAGAATCAGGGTACAGCCCAGCGCACCCTGCAGATTGGACAAAATATCCATCAGCTTTCCACGGGCAGACTCCAGATTGATTTCTGACAGCGCTTTCAGATCCTCCCATGCAAAAATAATATTATAACCATCCACCAGAAGATATTCTTTTTCCTTTTTACGGAACCTAATTTCCCGCTTTTCGGTATCCTCCGATTCCTTTCGGAAACTGCGCTCCACCCGGCCCACACCCTGACGGTCACGCCGGATCGGCCCGTAAGTCCGCTCAAAAATCTCATCCAGCTCCGTCGGATCTACGGCGCCCAGAGACGACTGACTGCGTCTCGCAGTCTCCAGTCCCGCTTCCTTCGGCTCCTTTTTCGGACGCAGCACGCTGTCCAGATGCATGTAGGAAAAAACCTGATTCCAGGGTACGTAAAAGCCTGCTCCATGGGCACAGAACACGGAGCCTGTCGGATTCAGGACGTCCGCCTCTGAATCATACCCCTCTGCCGCAATCACCTCTTCCGCATTGCCGCAGGGACCGTAGCCCTTCAGGGTACAGGACATGTGTCCCAACCCTCTCGTATAGGCAGTCACCTCTGCAGCATAGCCCTGCATCCGCGATACGGGCGCGGAGCCGCTTAACACCATCTGACCATTCTCGTTCTCCGGCTCGGAAAAAGTACCGGACATCTTCTGAATATCCGTCATGGCCCGTCCCAGCTTATCCGCCGGAACTGTAAGACGGAACTCATAGAAAGGCTCCAAAAGCACACTTTTCGCCTGCTTTAATCCCTGCCGTACCGCCCGGTAGGTGGCCTGCCGGAAATCGCCGCCCTCTGTATGCTTGGCGTGGGCTCTGCCCGCCGCCAGCGTAATCTTCATATCCGTAATCTCCGACCCGGTCAGTACGCCCGGATGACTCCGTTCCGCCAGATGCGTCAGAATCAGCCTCTGCCAGTTCCGATCCAGCTCGTCCTCGCTGCAGCTGCTTGCAAAGCTCAGACCGCTTCCCGGCTCACCGGGTTCCAGAATCAGATGTACCTCCGCATAATGGCGCAAGGGTTCGAAATGGCCCACGCCCTCCACCATATTTTCGATGGTTTCCTTGTATACAATAC
>CAKROP010000366.1 GCA_934373375.1 uncultured Anaerosacchariphilus sp. | reverse complement strand
GCCAGTGTGAGGGACGCTGCATCCGCGGTATCAAGGGCGAGGCTGTCTCCATCGGTAAGCTGGAGCGTTTTGTAGCCGACTGGGCGAGAGAGCAGGGCATCAAGCCGGCAGCTCCCGCAGAGAAGAATGGCAAGAAGGTTGCTGTCATCGGTTCCGGCCCTGCAGGTCTGACCTGCGCTGGCGACCTGGCAAAGCTGGGTTATGACGTAACCATTTTTGAGGCGCTGCATAAAGCAGGCGGCGTTCTGGTATACGGTATTCCGGAGTTCCGTCTTCCGAAGGACGGCGTCGTACTTCCGGAGGTAGAGAATGTAAAATCTCTCGGCGTTAAGATCGAGACTGACGTTATCATCGGAAAGTCTGTAACCATCGACGAGCTGATGGAGGAGGAAGGCTTTGACGCTGTATTCATCGGTTCCGGCGCAGGACTTCCGAAGTTTATGGGTATCCCGGGAGAGACAGCCTGCGGCGTATTCTCCGCAAACGAGTTCCTGACCAGAAATAACCTGATGAAGGCATTTGATGAGAACTACGATACTCCGATCTTCCACGGCAAGAAGGTAGCCGTAGTCGGCGGCGGTAACGTAGCCATGGACGCTGCGCGTACAGCACTGCGTCTGGGCGCTGAGGTACATATCATCTACCGTCGTTCTGAGGAAGAACTCCCGGCGCGTAAGGAAGAAGTACATCACGCTAAGGAAGAGGGCATCATCTTCGATCTGCTGACCAATCCGGTAGAGATTCTCGAGGATGAGAACGACTGGGTAAAGGGTATCCGCTGCGTTCGCATGGAGCTTGGCGAGCCGGATGCTTCCGGAAGAAGACGCCCGGTAGAGGTAGAGGGTTCTGAGTTCGATATCGACGTCGATACCGTTATCATGTCTCTGGGAACCTCCCCGAACCCGCTGATTTCCTCCACCACCAAGGGTCTGGAGATCAACAAGAGAAAATGTATCGTTGCATCTGAAGAGACAGGCGCTACCTCCAAGGACGGCGTATTCGCAGGCGGCGACGCGGTAACAGGCGCTGCTACCGTTATCCTGGCCATGGGCGCTGGTAAAGAGGCTGCAAAGGGTATTCATGAGTATCTGAGCCAGAAATAAGTTTCACAGTACGTGAATCCAAAGTCGTATCACAGACCTTCTCTGTGATACGACTTTTTTTCGGCAGCTTCTTGCCAACCCCGGATAGCTCTGGTAAGATAAAAAAAGATTTTATGAAAACATTTTCAGAAAAGTGAGGAATTCCATATGAAGCTTACGATTCTCGGAACCGGCAACGCGCTGGTGACAGAGTGTTATAATACCTGCTACGTCTTAAGCAGCGCCGAAGGCCATTTCCTGATAGACGGCGGTGGCGGCAGCGAGATCCTGGCGCGTCTTAAGAAAGCCGGAATCGATGTAAATGACATCCACCATATCTTCGTGACCCACAAGCATATTGATCACGTCATGGGCATTATCTGGATGCTGCGCGTCATCTGCCAGAATATGAACGCCGGAAAGTATCAGGGGGAGGCTTATATCTACGCCCATCAGGAGTTGACAGAGATGCTCCGGACCTTGGCAGAAATGCTGCTGAACAAGAAAGAGACAAAACTCATCGGCGACCGTGTTTATCTGATTCCGGTGATGGATGGCGAACAAAAGGAGATTTTGGGGCACCGCTATACTTTCTTTGATATCGGCTCCACCAAGGCGAAGCAGTACGGTTACATGTGCGATCTGGGGGATGGCCGGAAGCTGACCTGCTGCGGCGACGAGCCCTACAATGATCGGGAGGAGCAGTACGCCGCCGGAAGCGACTGGCTTCTTCACGAGGCCTTCTGCCTGAATGGACAGGCTGATATCTTCCATCCATATGAGAAGCACCATTCCACGGTCAAGGACGCCTGCGAGCTGGCGGAGCGACTGTATGTGAAAAATCTGGTGTTGTATCATACGGAGGATAAGAACATCGCCCGTCGCCAGGAGCTGTACCGGGCCGAGGGCGAGCAATACTTTACTGGCCGCCTGTTGATCCCGGAAGATATGGATGTCATCGAATTATGAAAATAACCTGTGTTGTAGTTGGAAAGATCAAAGAAAAATATTTTACAGACGCGATCAAGGAATACTCCAAGCGCCTGAGCCGCTACTGCAAGCTGGAAATTGTGGAACTGGCCGATGAAAAGACGCCGGACGGAGCCAGCGAGGCGGAAGAGGTGGCCATCCGGGAAAAGGAAGGCGAGAGGATTTTAAAAGCTCTGAAGGACGATGCCTATGTGATTGCCCTGGCCATCGAGGGAAAGATGCTGGATTCCGTGGAGCTGTCCCAAAAGATTGATCGTCTGGGCGTAAGTGGTACCAGCCACAT
>CAKROP010000365.1 GCA_934373375.1 uncultured Anaerosacchariphilus sp. | reverse complement strand
TGCCGGGCGTGAAGATTGTACTGGATAACGACAGCAATGCCGCAGCCCTGGCGGAGTACCGTAAGGGAGCCGGACGGGGAAGCCGCCATATGATCTATATGGCCACCAGCACCGGGATCGGAAGCGGCATCATCATAGACGGAAAGCTGTTCCGCGGAAGCTACGGCTGGGCCGGAGAGTGCGGACACATGCTGGCGACGCCGGACGAGGGCGTCATGTGCGGATGCCGGAACAGGGGCTGCTTCATGTCCCACGCCAGCGGACGCTATGTGCCGAAGCATCTAAAAATCAAGATGCTGGAGGGCAGAGAGACCTCCATGGTGGACAAGGAGGATTTAAGCTGCGAGGATCTGCTGGCAGCCTACAATGAGGGCGACGAGCTGGCCATCGAAATGGTGGAGCAGATGGCCCATTACATTGCGGTCTGCGTGTACAACTGCTATATGATGTTGAATATCAACGTATTCGTATTCGGCGGCGGCCTGACCCATTTCGGCGACGCGTTATTTGGCAGAGTGAGAAAGGAATTTGACCGTTACAATCAGATTCCCCTTCCGGTGGAATTTCGGTTCGCGGAGCTGAAGAAGGATTTTGGTATCGTGGGAGCATCCGAGCTGGTGCTTGACTGATAAGGAGAGAGGGCATGCGGATATTTACGGGAGGCTATACGGAGCCGATTTTGATGGGATCGGGCGAGATAGTAGAGGGAAAATGTAAGGGTATCGCCTGCTATGATTTTGATGAGCAGACCGGGAAGCTGACTTACCGGACAGTGACTGGAGACATTCAGAATCCCTCTTATGTACTGGCAGACGCAGAGGGCGCATATCTGTACTGCGTCAATGAGCTGAAGGACTGGAACGGTATCGACGGTTCCACCGTTTCCGCATTTGCCATTGAGAAAGAGACGGGAGCGCTTCGGCGCATCAACCGGCAGTTTACCTGCGGGGCGGACGCCTGTCACCTGAGCTTTTCGCCGGATGGGAAGTATCTTCTGGTATCCAATTATTCCGGCGGCAGCCTGGCCGTGTACCGGATCCGGGAGGATCACGGACTGGAACCGGCGACCTGTATCCTGAGGCACCAGGGCCGGGGCGCGAACCCGGAGCGGCAGGAAGGTCCCCATATCCATCAGACTGTGATGGCGCCGGACGGACAGCACGTCTATGTGTCGGATCTGGGACAGGACGTATTTGCCTGCTACCGGGCGGACTGGGAGAAGGGATGGCTGCTTCCGGAGAAAGAGAAGAACATCTACGGTATCCCGGGACAGGGAACGAGACATGGCGTTTTCAATGGAAATGGAACACATTTCTATGTGATGACAGAACTGACCTGTGAGGTCAATGTCTATCAGTATAAAGCCGGACAGGCAGAGCTGATGCAGACCATATCCGCGTTTGCGGATCCGGCGCAGCAGACGGAAGGCTGCCTTGGCGCGGGTATCCGGATTCATCCCAGTGGAAAATGGGTCTACGGCGCGGTACGGGGTACAAACCATATTGCGGTATTTCGGGTAGAGGCGGACGGACGCCTGACACTGACAGAGACGAAGCCCAGCGGCGGTGAGATTCCCCGGGAGTTTATTTTGTCCCCGGACGGCAGGTATCTGCTGGCGGCGAATCAGGATACGGACAACATCTGTGTATTCGCCATAGACGAGCGTACAGGCGGCCTTAAGGAGATCTGGGACCAGGAAAATGTCTACTGTGTCACCTGCATCAGCTTCGGATGAACAAAGCAGCAACGATAATTTACAGGCGGAAGGCCTGTCGGTTATAGAAAAAACACAAAAAAGTAACAAGGAGGAAACAACATGAAAAAGAAGGGATTAGCACTCTTACTGGCAGCGACCATGATCTGTGGTCTGGCAGCATGCGGAAAGTCTGGCGGGGAGACCACGACTGACGCAGCAGCAGACACAGCGCAGACCGAGGATACCGGCGACACAGCAGCGGCTTCGGGCGACGGCATCACAGTAGGCTGGATAGTACAGGATATGGCGAATGAGTCTCAGTCTTATTCATGCCGTATCGCGGAAGAAAAAGCGAAAGAGCTGGGAATCAACCTGACCTCTTACGATCAGGCTGGCGACGCTCAGAAGGCTACCGATGCCATCAGCACCTGTATCGCACAGGGCGTAGACGCCATCATCATCAACCCGGCAGACCCGCAGGCGGTTGTACCGGCTCTGATGGAGGCGAAAGAAGCCGGTATCGTAGTAGGACTTTTCTCCTCTGACCTGGCAGCAGAGAGCCAGCAGTACAGAGATTTCTTCTGCGGAACCAACGATACCATGGCAGGCGAGCAGGCGGCTCAGGCGATTATCGACGCATTCCCGGAGGGCTGTAATGTAG
>CAKROP010000364.1 GCA_934373375.1 uncultured Anaerosacchariphilus sp. | reverse complement strand
TTATCGAGCCAGTAGGACTTCTCATCCTCCAGACTTCTCAGCATCTTATTCGCGATTGCGGATGTCATTTTCTGCATGTCGATCCCTCCATTTCCTTCGCTTGATTCTGTAATCATTATAAGGCAGCGGACAGGGTTTGTCATTCGACTGCTGGTTTAAGCATCAGCGTTTTGCGTGATGCTCCTGCTACTACATAATTGTCAGCAGGAATGCCATATAAAGTGGCAATGTAAGAATCTGCTCGGTACGTCCGACGTTGTAGTCCCCCAACTTAATTGCATGGTAGACGTGATACTTTTCCGGATGGTGTAAAATGGTTTTTGTGCTTTTCGTATTACCAGTTGCTGCCTTGACTTCGACCAGGGTGCATTCCCCCTGGTATCGAATCACGAAATCGACCTCCAGCCCAGTGTCCTTATGGAAATAATATAAGCTACGTCCCATTTTTCCGAAAATGTCTGCAACCAGGTTCTCGAAGATCGCCCCTTTGTAGCCATGGAGATTTCCGCTCAAAATATCAAACTGTGTGCCGTCCTCCAACATGCTGACAAATAAGCCACAGTCACGCATATATACCTTAAATACGTCTTCTTCCGCATTTCCATCCAAAGGCAGTTCCGTAATGGACAGATTGTAAGCGCGAACAATGATTCCGGCATCTTCAATCCATTGCAGGCTTCCAGCATATTTTGATGAGGTGGATCCCTTTTTCACAACGGAATACTGAAATTTCTTGTTTTCCTTACTGAGCTGTTTTGGAATGGACTGAAAGCATTCCCTGATCTTTGATTTATCTTTCCTTTCTGCGTACTTTACCATATCATCTTCATAAGAACGGACGATATCGCGCTGAATTTGCAGTACTGCATCCATTTGCTTTGTATCCACAAATGTCTGTACTGCATCCGGCATACCGCCAACAACTGCATATTGTAAAAGCAGCTGCTTCATACGGTTATGCAGGGCTTCCGGCACCGGTACTTCTTTCTGCAGGCAGTGTCTCAGCATATCGATTACAGGGGCAGTAACGCCATTGGCCCACAAAAATTCCTCAAAATCCAGAGGATACATATCAATGACGGTTTCGGAACCGACTGGAATAGATTTCGGTTCTTTTCCATACCCCTTTACACCCAATAAGGAACCCGTTCCGATGACATCATAACGTCCGTCCATCCGGAAGAATTTAAGCGCAGTCCGAGCTTCCGGACACTCCTGGATCTCGTCCAGAATCAGCACCGTATGGCCACTTTCAAACACCGCTTCACTGCCTAACAGCGCGGACAACATCATCACGATCGTATCCACTTCTAGAGAACCGGAAAAGACGGCAGCATAGTCCGGATTTTCAAAAAAGTTCAGGTATACGACATGTTTATAATTTTTCTTTGCAAAATCAAGGACAGAAAATGTTTTTCCACATTGCCGGCAACCCTTAATAATTAATGGTTTATGATTTTTCGTGTTTTTCCAATCCGTCAGTTTTTGCTCCATTTTCCGCTTTAACATAATGACTTCACCTCCGTGTTAATTATATTATAAGTTGAATGTGCAACTTTTCCAATGGAGTTTGACATGAAAGTATAAACTTTTTCAAGGGACTTTTTATACGAAGTGGTATTTTATTCAAGCGACTATTAGATGTAAATGCTAGTTTTCTGGGGTGATTTTATAGATAACACCTCCTATGAAGGATTTTTGCGGCTTTACGCAAAAATCCTTCATAGACCCACATGCTAGAATCCGGATACAACTCCAGCAACCTGGTCAGGCAGGTAATAATGAAGTGCAAATCATAACCGAAGCATGTTAAAATATGAGAAGTAACGATATTCCCAGTCCTCGTTAAAAGGAACGATGGAGAAAGGCTGTTTTAAAGGAGTTTCATGATGGATGAGAATAGTTTTTCCTTCGCTGTTTACATGATACACGCCTGTGCAAATCGCTGGAACGTTGCTCCTTCACGGGTGTATCAGGCATTGAAAAAGAGCGGCTGTCTGGACCGATACCTGATTCCATGCTATGACATCCTTCATACACAGAGTACGGATTATGTGGTGCAGGATATCGAGGAGTATCTGGAGGAAAGGGAAGTATCTGTATGAACGGGGATGTGCTCGAAAAGTATTACAAAGAGGCCCTGGAGGAGCGAATCATTTCGTATCTGGCCAAAGTGAAGAATCTTACGCTGGAACAGGCGATGGATATTTATTACAGCAGTCATCTCGCACAGAAGATCCATGAGGGAAAGGATGACGTGCAGTACCTGGATTATAAGGTTTTGGCGCAGATTCTTTTGGATACAGAGCTGGTAGATAGTGGTGCGCACTACATGGACGCATAGGCGGGCAATGATGAGCGTGCATCGGGTGTCTCGG
>CAKROP010000363.1 GCA_934373375.1 uncultured Anaerosacchariphilus sp. | reverse complement strand
GCGCTCTGGAGCAGGAGGGACTGGGCTTTGATTTCAAATGGAACATGGGCTGGATGAATGATTTCCTGGGCTATATGCACTACGATCCGGTGTTCCGCGGCTACCACCACGGCGAGCTGACCTTCAGCTTTATCTACGCCTGGAGCGAGAACTTTATCTTAAGCCTCTCCCATGACGAGGTGGTTCATGGCAAGTCCCCCATGGTGGGCAAGATGCCGGGCGACCGGGATTCCCAGCTTAATAACCTGCGGGCAGCGTACGGTTTCATGGCCGTGCATCCGGGCAAAAAACTGCTCTTTATGGGACAGGAGTTTGCCACCTTCGATGAGTGGAACGAGAAGGAAAGCCTGGACTGGGATCTTCTGCAGTATCAGGATCACAGCGATATGCGAGGCTTCGTGAAGGCGCTGAACAGCTTCGTGAAGGAGCACCCGGCGCTCTACGCGGGCGATTGCATTCCCGAGGGCTTTCAGTGGATTAACAATATCTCCGCTGATGAAAATATGCTGGTATTCCTTCGGAAGGCCGAGAAAGAGACGCTGTTAGTCGTATGCAACTTCTCTCCGCTGGTTTATGAGAAGCATAAGATTGGCGTACCGTTTGAGGGAAAATATAAGGAAATCTTCAACAGTGACAGTGAAAAGTTCGGCGGTACCGACGTCCGCAATAAGCGGGTGAAGACGTCGAAAAAATCCGAGTGCGACGGCTTCGAGGATTCCATTGAGATCACAGTTCCGCCCATGGGAGTGGCGGTGTTTACCTGCACCGAGGAAAAGCTTCCGGTGAAGGGGAAAAAGCCTGCGGTAAAAAAGGCAGCAGAGAAGAAGGTTGAAAAACCGGCTGCAAAAACGACTTCAGGAAAGGGACGTACAAAGAAAGCATGATGTTTTTAGCAACTGTGGCGGACTCTCCGGAACTGGCCACACAGATAACCGAAAATATAGAAAATGTAACCCAACAGATCAGCAAAACCCAGGAATATATTGATAAGTATCTTCCGGTGGCTATCAGCTTTGGACTCAGGCTTCTGCTGACCATCCTTTTATTCCTGGTGGGCAGCAGGCTGATCAAGCTGGTCCGTAAGATAGTCCGCCGTTCCATGGAGCGGGCGGGAGCCGACGTGGGCGTGACGCAGTTTATGGATTCGCTGATTAAGCTGCTCCTTTATTTCCTGCTGATTATGTTCCTGGCCGACGGCATCGGCGTGGACACCACCTCGGTGATGGCTCTGGTGGGCTCCGCAGGTCTGACCATCGGTCTGGCCTTTCAGGGCAGCCTTTCCAATTTTGCGGGCGGCGTACTGATTCTGCTGATCAAGCCATTTAAGGTGGGCGATTATATCATCTACACCTCCGGCAACCTGGAGGGCAAGGTGACCAAGATTGAGATGTTCTACACCACCCTGCTCACCATTGACAACAAAAAAGTCGTGATTCCCAACGGAACCCTGTCTAACAGCAGTCTGATCAATGTGACCGCCGAGGATAAGCGCCGCATTGACATCACTGTGGGTGTCAGCTACACAGCCAATCTGAAGCTGGCTAAGGAGGTTTGCAAGAAACTGATGGCCGCGCAGCCTGCTGTCCTGCAGGATCAGAATAACATGGTTGTGGTAGACGATCTGGCAGACAGTTCCGTGAATCTGAAGCTCTGCTGCTGGGTTTCTGCGGACGACTACTGGGCGACCCGCTGGGAGCTGATTGAGAAAATTAAGCTGGCTTTTGATGAAAATGGCATTGAGATTCCATTCAATCAGCTGGATGTGAATTTGAAACAGTAAACGATCCAAATCTACAGATAAGTCAAAAAAGCAATACAACTTTTTGCGGAAAGTTGTATTGCTTTTTCTTTTCCTCATTGACGTGTTGTGCAATCTGTTGTATAAATAGAGTATAAATTCGAACGAAAGCAACAAATAAACGAATAAAAGTGGAGGTTATCACAATGAGTACAGTAAAAGATGCTATTTTAAATGGGGAAACTTCCCTTGGTATTGAGCTGGGTTCCACCCGAATCAAGGCGGTACTGGTGGATGGCAGCTACAAAGCCATTGCAGTAGGAAATTTTGACTGGGAAAATCAGCTGCATGACGGTATCTGGACCTATCCCCTGGATCTGGTCTGGAAGGGACTGCAGGGCAGCTACGCTTCCCTGAAAGAGGACGTAAAAGCGAAATACGGCGTGGAGCTTACAAAGATTGGTTCCATCGGAATCAGCGCCATGATGCACGGCTATCTGGTATTCGATAAGGACGGCAGGCAGCTGGTACCGTTCCGTACCTGGAGAAATACCATTACCGGCGAAGCTTCCAAGAAACTTACCGAATTGTTCCGGTATAACATTCCCCAGCGATGGAGTATCGCCCATCTGTATCAGGC
>CAKROP010000362.1 GCA_934373375.1 uncultured Anaerosacchariphilus sp. | reverse complement strand
GCAGGCCCTTCTTCCAGATCTCCTTAAGCGCCCACCACTCGGACTCGATGTAGTTGTCATCATAAGTGACATAAGGATGCTCCATGTCCGCCCAGAAGCCGACGGTACCGGAGAAATCTTCCCACATGCCCTTGTATTTCCAGACGCTCTCTTTACATTTGCGGATAAACGGATCCAGGCCGTACTGCTCGATCTGCTCCTTACCGTCCAGTCCCAGTGCCTTCTCCACTTCCAGCTCTACCGGAAGTCCGTGGGTATCCCAGCCTGCTTTTCTCGGTACCATGTAGCCCTTCATGGTGCGGTATCTGGGGATCATATCCTTGATAACACGGGTCAGTACATGGCCGATATGAGGCTTACCATTGGCGGTAGGCGGTCCATCGTAGAAGGTGTAGGTCTCGCCTTCCTTACGGCTGTCCATGCTCTTCTCGAAAATGTGATTTTCATCCCAGAACTTTTCAATCTCTTTCTCCCGTCCAACGAAATTCAGGTCGGTTGATACTTTGTTGTACATGATTTTTCCTCCTTATAAAATAGCTTAGAAAAACAAAAAGGCTTTCGTCCTGTAACAGGACAAAAGCCGATCGCTTCTGTGAAACCACCTCATTACAACATGCCATCACATGTGTCTCCCATAACGGCGGAGTGCCGCCGGTACCTAATCATCCCTCTTGTATACAGGATTCTTTCAGCCCGGAGCTCGGAAGTGATTTTCAAAAAGTCCTACTCGCGCCGGGCTTCCACCCTCCCCGGCTCTCTTTGCCTTTTGGAGCTTTCCTACTCTCTTCGTCAATGCTTTTTCTTTATGTTTCGTCGCTATTAGCCAGTATAACCCGTTTTTGCGGGCTTTGTCAACCGTTCGGCAGGGATTTTACACACTTTTTTCTTAAGGAATTTTAAACTTTTTCCCGAAGCCCTTGCGCCTATAGTGGAAATAGCCTATACTTAAATTTACATTTGTTACAATTTCCAATTACGAACCATATTTTTTCTATCTTTAAAATATATTTTAATTTTTAATTGCAGGAGCGTTTTCATATGAAATTTTCACATAAATTTAGATTTTTCACGGGTCTTATGGCCCTTTCCCTGGTAGGCTCCCTCTGTTTTAGCCCCGTTTCCGCAGAAGCGGCAAAGAAGGCCAATAAGAAATCAGCGAAGCAGATTGCTGCTGAAAAGGCTGCAGCCGAACAGCTGGAGGCGGAACGCCAGGCCGCTTATAATAAGGCCATCGACTCGAACACCATCGACGATTGGCCTCAGGGGCCGCAGATCTACGCGGAATCTGCCATCGTCATGGAGGCTTCCAGCGGCGCCATCCTTTATAATAAGGATATGGATATGAAAAATTATCCGGCCAGCATTACGAAGATCATGACTGCGCTTCTGACCCTGGAGAACTGCTCGCTGGACGAAACTGTGACCTATTCCTATAACGCGACTCACACCATTGACGCGGGAAGCAGCAGTATCTATACCACGGAGGATGAGCAGCTGACTGTGGAGCAGTCCCTCTACGCCTTGATGCTGGAGTCCGCCAATGAATGTGCCAACGGCCTGGCCGAGCATGTGGCCGGCTCCATCGACGCCTTTGCGGAAATGATGAATCAGAAGGCTGCGGAGCTTGGCTGCACCAATACTCATTTTGCCAACGCCAATGGTCTTCACGACGATAATCATTACACCAGTGCCCACGATATGGCGCTGATTACGAAGGCCGCCATTCAAAATGAAGACTTCCTACGCATCTCCGGTACAGCCAAGTACCAGATGCAGCCCACCAATAAGCGTGATGAAATCACCTATATGACCAATCACCACTATATGATTGCCCCCTACAAAGGCGTCACAAAATACCTGGATGATTCGGTTATTGCAGGAAAAACCGGCAACACCAGTGTGGCCAAGGGTACTCTGGTCACTGTAGCGGAACGGAACGGCATGACACTCATCGTTGTGACCATGCGGACTCAGTCCACCGGTGAGAAGGGCGTACCCCTGTTCACCGATACAGCACTGCTTCTGGATTATGCCTCCGAGAATTTCACCCGGTTTAATGTCTCCGAAAACGAAACAAATTTTTCGGTAGCCGGTTCCGGTACTTCCTATATCGGAAGCGCCATCTTCGGTCAGTCCAAGCCGTTGATTCAGATCGACACCAACGCAGGCATCGTGCTTCCAAACGGAGCTTCCTTTACAGACGCCTCTCCGGAGCTGACCTTCCAGGATGAAAATACGGATTCCGACGTGATTGCCAGTCTCTCCTATGTTTACAATGGAGAACCGGTGGGAACTGCGGATATTTCGCTTACCAAGGATAATTTACAGGAATTTACATTTGATAAAGAAACTGATTCTGACGAAACCGCTGACACGGACGGCACAGAAAAACCGATTCAGCAGACACATTTTATTAAAATC
>CAKROP010000361.1 GCA_934373375.1 uncultured Anaerosacchariphilus sp. | reverse complement strand
GCGTTAGAGCGCTGATGTAGATCTTAAACTTACTCTCCCGGGGCAGACTGTGGGACAGCTTGTCGTTCAGACAGTGAATGCCCTCGATCACCAGGATGTCATCCTCTCCCATGGTCATATAGTCACCGTTGTACTCCTTCTTTCCGATCTTGAAATTGAAGTACGGCAGTTCCACGGTCTTGCCCTCCAGAAGCTCGCACATCTGCCGGTTAAACAGCTCGATATCCATGGCCTCCAGGCATTCGAAGTTATAGTCTCCATTTTCATCCCGGGGCGTCATTTCCCGCTCTACGAAATAATTGTCAACGGAAATAGGGTGCGGCTTTAAACCTGCCGCCGCCAGCTGGATGGACAGTCTTCTGGAAAATGTCGTCTTGCCCGAGGAAGAAGGTCCCGCGATCATGATAAACTTTCGACTGCGATCTGCCGCAATCCGGCTTGCAATCTCCGCAATTTTCCGCTCCTGCAGGGCCTCCTGGGTCATAATCAGCTGATGCAGGCCACCCCGGGCGATACAGTCGTTCAGATCGCCGACAGTGGAAATACCCAGCAGATCACCCCATTTTGCAGATTCCTTCATTACCTGAAATACCTTATGCTGGGGTGCGAAGGGCGGAATCTTTTCCGGTTCTGCGGCAGTCGGGAACTGAAGTACAAAGCCTTCATCGTAAGGATACAGCTCAAAATACTTGAGATACCCTGTATCCGGCACCATATAGCCGTAGTAATAATCCTCAAATTCACCGATATTGTAGATATTTACCCGGGAAGCCCGGCGGTAGCGGAACAGCTTCTCCTTATCGTACATCCGATGGTTATGAAAAATGTGAAGCGCCTTGTCCGTACCCACATTTTTCTTCTCGATAGGAGTCTTACGCGCCACATATTCCTGCATCTGCGCCTTCACCGCCGCAAGGAACGTGCTGTCGACCTGCACGTCACCCTCCACAGTACAGTAATAACCGTTGCTCAGGGAATAATGCACCTGGGCCCGGGTCACATGATCGTGGCCCGCCACCCGGTAAATAGCTTTCATCAGCAGCATCGTCAGGCTGCGCCGGTAAGACTGGGCACCCACCATATCCGCCGTGGTGTAAAATACAAGCTCCGCATCCTCGTACAGCTTCTTGTTCAGCTCCCGCAGACGCTTATTGACTGACACCAGCACGATATCGTGGGAATAGTCCTTTTGCATATCCGCCGCAATTTCCAGATATCGGGTTCCTTCCGGATATTCATATGTTTTTCCGTTCAGACTTACCTTTACCATTTTCATATGCTGCACCTCCATATTTTACATGGGCAGCTGCATGTTCTGATACAGCAGCCATGAAACTTCCATTTTTCGATTATCTTTTACAGCACCTGAAAGGGCTGCTTCACCGGCGCAGTATACACACGGAGCTCCGGGCAGTTTTCCTTCAAAAATTGCTCCATATCCGCGATATAGATATGCTCCACTCCGTAATGTCCTGCGTCAATGATCGCCATACCGCAGTCCGCCATATCGATGCCGGTGTGATGATCGATATCGCCGGTGATATACACTTCCGCTCCCATAGAGAGCGCCGGCTTCGCCTCACTCTTGCCGGATCCCGGACAGATGGCTGCCCGCTGCACCTGCTTCTCCAGCTCTCCGAAAATCTTCACATTGGGAAGCCCGAAGCGCTCCTTGACAAAATTGGCGCACTCCTCCAGGGTCATACTCCGAGACAGATCGCCCACACGGCCGATGCCTTCGCCGTCCAACACTTCCTCCAGTACCCTTCTATCCTTCAGATCCAGCATATCCGCCGCCAGCTCCGCCATTCCCATCACATCATAATTGGTATGCATGGCATAATAGGAAATGTCGTTTCGAATCAGGCGAATCAGCCGCTCGCCCACATAATCGTCGGTGGTCACAGATTTCAGGCCGCCGAAAATCATCGGGTGATGGGTCAGAAGCAGCTGCGCGCCGCACTCGGAAGCCGCGTCCACCACCTCGTCCGTAGCGTCCAGGGCAATGTAGACTGTATCCACTTCCCGCTCCCGGCTTCCCGCCAGAAGGCCCACATTGTCCCAGTCACAGGCATATTTGCGCGGATACCGCGCCTCGATTTTATCCAGAATATCCTGACATCTCATTCTCTATACGCTCCTGTTTTGTTACTGTACATTGTAAATTTTTGTATTTATCGCCAGATTGCTATACAGCTCAGCACTTCTGTCAGCAGCCCGATTTCCGCCGCCACTTCCGCTCTCCGCGCCGCAATCCGTCCGTCATCATTCTTCGGAAGCCCAGCCTCTATCTGCCGGTTTACCTTCAGTCTCTTCTCCAGGAAATCCGCCAGCGCCTCCGGAGATTCCTGAAGTCCCAGCTTTCCGAAGCGGTACTCCGCCTCCGTATAGCCTTCCGCCTCACCCGGTACAGCCTTGAACATGGGGTAATA
>CAKROP010000360.1 GCA_934373375.1 uncultured Anaerosacchariphilus sp. | reverse complement strand
CCGCTTTCAGAAACGATGCTGCCGCCCTGTTCCGTATGCGGAGGTTAAAAAATGTGGAAGGAATATTATGTGGCGGTGCTGTTGCTGGTGAACGGTATATGGGACTTTAAGCGGCGGGAAGTCTGTATCCCGGTGATCCTGCTTTCAATGGTTGTGGGACTGGCAGTAAATGTTCGGTTTCGGGAGCTGTCTGCGGTTGAAATACTGGGCGGACTGGGAATAGGAGTCGCGATGGTGATCCTGTCTTTTCTTACGAAGGGAGCCATCGGGATGGGAGACGGCTGGCTTTTGTGCGCCACAGGCGTGTTCCTTGGCGCGTCGGGGAATTTTGAACTGTTACTGACAGGAACGCTAATCTGTGCGGCAGCGCTTGGAATCGGACTGCTTTTGGGTAAGGTACATTGGAAAGATTCGTTTCCGTTTGCGCCGTTTCTGTGTCTGGCACAGTTTCTGAGGATATTCTTATGAGCGCAGGGTGGAAAAGAGGAAGCTTTACGGTGGAAGCCTCGATTCTGATGCCGTTTCTGGTGTGGATTATTTTTGTAATGCTGTGCCTGGGGCTGTTCTGGCATGATCGGAGCGTGCTTTCTGCCTGCGCTTCGGAGCTGGCAGGCAAAGGGGCGGCGCGGAAATACGAGACAGAAGCGCATCTGGAAAGCTGGCTTTCCGCGGAAGCTTCCGTTCTCGTAGAGGATCGCCTGTATCTTCTGAAGGTAACGGATATAACGGTGAAGGTGACGGCTGGAAAGGTAACGGTAGCTTATGCGGGAAGCAGTCCGGTTCTGGGCGGACTGCAGACGAAGGAGCAGGAACAGGCCGGACGGAAGAATCCGGTCGATCTTCTTCGAAAAACCAGGCTTTTAAAGGAGCTGGCAGGAAAGGTGTGAAGAAATGGAGGTTAGCTACAGACGGGAGCTGGATCACAATTATCTGGTTCTGGAAGAAAGGGAATTTCAGGAGAATTATCAGATAAATATGCTTCTGAAAAATCGGATTCCGGGGTTTCTGGAGTGCCGGATGACCAGGGTTGACAGAACAGCGTCTTTTTATTATGAGATTACATCCAGGCAGAATCTGAGGCTGGTGCTGGAACGGAAGCGCTTAAGTCTTACGGAGATGATAAGACTGTTGGAAGGGCTTGAACGGGCGGCGCAGACCTGCGAGGAATATCTGCTGGATGGAGAACGGATTTTGCTGCAGCCGGATTTTATTTATCTGGATCCAGATGAATGGAAGATCTGGGTATGCTTTTACCCTTTTGAAAAGCAGGAACTGGGCAGTCAGCTTCTGGGACTGGCGGAGTATCTGCTGGATCATCTGGACCGGCAGGATTCCGGCGCAGTAACGCTTGGATATGAGTTTTACCGGATGGCAGGAGAGGAGAACCCGTCGATTCGTAAGCTTTTGGAAGAGTGGGGGAACGCGGAAGCAGGCAGTTCTCAGAGTGTGAGTGCGGAGACGGCGGGAAATCAGGAAAACGAAGAGGAAAAATCGGTATTTTCCTATGAAAAATTCGGAGCCGATGGGATGGCAGACAGATACGGTACCTGGGAGGGAGCGCGGGAAAACCGTCTGGCGGAAAACTTCCCGGAGTGGGTGGACACTTCATCCGGTGGAACAGCCTGCCTTGCAGGCGTCCGGGAACCGGGGCTCTTTTTACGCAGCGAGAGCGCAGCCTATCCGGATCTCCGCGTCGGTAAAGAGAGCTTTATGATAGGCAAGAAAAAAGACGCCGTGGACGGCTGGCTGAAAGCCCGTGGTATCTCCCGCATTCATGCGAAAATCTCCCGGGAAGAGGACTGCTACTACCTGACGGACTTAAATTCCACCAACGGCACCTTCCTGAATGGTGGCCGCCTGGGCATCAACGAAAAAGCCCGTCTGCGACCGGGAGATTCCGTAGGTTTTGCGGACATCCGGTATGTGGTGGAGGGGTAAAAGAAGCTTGTAGATAACACATAATTCCGCTATACTGATAGTACAGAAAGGCGTGGAACGGAGACACATGAATCATACAAAAGATAAAAGAATAGAGAAGATAAAAAACTGAGGATGCTGCAGATAACAGAAGTTATGCGGCATCCTCGAGTTTTTTAAAACTGGTATCCGAACTTATACCAGCTCTTTCACGATAGCCAGCAGCTTCTTCACATCCTCGATGCGGGTGTTGCCGGTAGCTTTGTCGATGATAGAGGAGTATACATGCGGAATTACCTTCTCTACGCCGGCGTTCAGGATAGTCTCCATGATCTCGCGGAAGTTATCCAGGTCGATACCGCCGGTCGGCTCCATGATGAAATGATTTCTTGCGCAGGCCTCAGCTACAGCCTTCATCTCATCCTTGCATTTCAGTCCGCCCATGGGGAAGTACTTGATGGAGTTGCCGCCCATCTCCTTGATCATGGCGATAGCGGTGTCTACCGGAACGATAGCCGGCTCTGCGCACTC
>CAKROP010000359.1 GCA_934373375.1 uncultured Anaerosacchariphilus sp. | reverse complement strand
GCCTGCATAGCCGCAGGCACCGCAGTTGTTGCCCGGAAGACTTTCTCTTACCTGACCGACACGCTCGTCGGTCTCTACTGCGAACTTCTTGCTGACTGCCACCAGAGCTACGCCGATCAGAAGTCCGATTACGCCTACTACCAATGTCGCTATAATAACTTCCTGCATATTCTCCTCCTTATGACAGCGCCAGACCGCCAAATCCCATGAACGCAATCGCCATCAGCGCCGCGCAAATCAGCACGATGGGCGCGCCCTTTAAGGGAGCCGGCAGAGCCTCCTCATCGATACGGCTGCGGATACCTGCCAGCAGAACAATGGCAATGGTATAACCCACTGCGGTACCGAATCCGGCCAGTACGCTCTCGATGAAATTATAACCGTCCTGCACATTGGTCAGGGCCACACCCAGAACCGCACAGTTGGTGGTAATCAGCGGCAGATAGATTCCCAGCGCTTTGTAAAGGGGCGGGGAGGTCTTCTTGGTAAACATCTCTACCATCTGTACCAGAGCTGCGATAACCAGAATAAAGACAATGGTTTTCAGATAATCCAGATTCAGGGGCGTCAGTACAAAGGTGTACAGAAGATTCGCCACTGCGGAAGCTACCGTGATGACGAAGATAACCGCCGCGCCCAGACTGAAGGACGTCTTGATATATCTGGATACACCCAGGAAGGAACAGATTCCCAGGAACTGGCTTAATACCACGTTATTCACCAGCGCCGTTGTAATGATAATCAGAAGTAATGATTTCATTTATTTCTGCGCCTCCTTTCCTTCTTCTTTCGCATGAGCACAGGTCGCGCAGCATCCGTCGCAGCCCTGCACCATGGCGTTTGCACGATTCTTGATCTTCAGGGAATTCATGATGATAACCAGAACCGCCAGTACCAGGAACGCGCCCGGAGCCTTGATGAAAATAGCAATGGGCTTATAAGCGGACGGCATCACCTGCATGCCAAATACGGTACCCGCACCCAGAAGCTCCCGGATGAAGCCGATGATGGAAAGAGAAATCGTAAAGCCGAGACCCATGCCAAGTCCGTCCATGGCGGACAACAGAGGCGGATTTTTGGAAGCGTAAGCCTCCGCGCGGCCCAGGATGATACAGTTTACCACGATCAGCGGGATATAGATTCCCAGCGCGTCATAGATGTCAGGCACATAGGCCTCCATCAGGAGCTCCACTACGGTAACCAGTGAAGCTACGATGACGATATAAGCCGGCAGACGTACCGCATCCGGGATCACCTTCCGAAGCGCGGAGATGACCAGGTTGGACATCACCAGTACCACCAGCGTGGATACGCCCATTCCGAATCCGTTCATGCAGGAGGTGGTAACCGCCAGTGTGGGGCACATGCCGAGCATCAGAACCAGAGTGGGATTTTCTTTTATTACACCATTATAGATGCGTTCTGTACAAGATTTCATCGCTTAATTCCCTCCCTGTATATCATTTTCAAAGAAGTCTACGGCAGCGTTCACTGCATTAACTACGGCGCTGGAGGAAATGGTCGCGCCGGAGACGCCATTGATCTCGCCGGGGGCAGAAGCTCCGCCGGACTTGAACAGGGTGAACTTATCGGTCTTCACGCCGTTAAACTGTCCCTTGAAGGCGTCCTCTGTCACCAGGGAGCCCAGACCTGCAGTCTCGTTCATAACTGTAAAGGAAATACCGGTTACGGTTCCGTCCGTGGATAGACCCACAGACATGGTGATCTCACCGTCCATACCGTCCTTACTGGTTGCGCTGATCACGTAACCGGCCACATTACCGGAAGCATCTTTTCCCACGATAACCTCATTGATATAAGCCTTGCCGAAGTCGGTGCCGTATACCTCGCCGTTCAACGCCTCCACCTTGGCAGTCAGCGCATCGTCATAGCCAAATTCCACGGCATCCGGGCAGACCTCCTGATAGGAAGCAGCCTTTTCCGCCAGCTTTTGCTCGGCGATCCTGCCCTCAGTCAGCTTGTATACACCGCTTAAAGCCACGCCCGCAATCAGGGTAATGACGCAGAGCGCAATAGCCGCGGCCGGAATCTTCTTTCCGCCCTCTTTCTTCTTCCGATAACCGAAGGGAACCGGAATGGAAATCTCGTCAATGAGCGGAACGAACATATTGCAAATGATGATGGCGTAGCTTACGGAGTCTGCGGAGCTTCCATATATACGGAAGACTGCGGCCAGAATACCAAGAACCACACCGTAAATCAGCTGTCCTTTGGAAGCCAGCGGACAGGTAACCGGGTCGGTCGCCATGAAGAAGGCTCCCATCACAATACCACCGCCTGCCAGCTGCAGGAGCAGGTACTGCACGTCAAAGCCGTGGCCGCCGACCAGAGCGATAAACGCAGTCAAGGATACCAGCACGGACGCCGGGATCTCCCAGGTGATGCCGCCTACGATCAGCAGATAGATACCGCCAAGCAGGAGTCCCGCTGTGGA
>CAKROP010000358.1 GCA_934373375.1 uncultured Anaerosacchariphilus sp. | reverse complement strand
CCTCGCCCAGGTGCATGCCCGCCTGAATGGGCGCCGTCATGCCAAGGGCGTCCAGCATCATCCTGCCCGCAGGCTCCGCGGAGCAGTGGGTCGGTACCATGTATGCCTGACTTTCCGGCGCAAGCTTTGCCGCACAGTAAGCGGAAATGGAAGAAATGAAGCCGTCAATCAAAACCGGTACACGCATCATTGCTCCACCGATATAACAGCCAATCATACCCGCGATATCCAGACTGCCTACTTTTGAAAGCACATCCAGAATATCGTTCTTATCCGGCTGATTTACCTTAATGGCACGACGAATCACTTCGATCTTATGCTCCAATCCGGCACTGGAAAGTCCCGCCCCCCGGCCTGTAACCTCGGCCACGTCTTTATCCAATAATACCGCCGCCATGGCTGAACTGGGGGTCGTGTTGCCGATTCCCATTTCACCTGTGATAATCATGCGATGCCCCGCCTCGTACAGGTCTTTTACCACCTGAATTCCCGTTTCAATGGCTTTCACGGCTTCCTCCCGGGTCATGGCCGGTTCCTTTGCCATATTGGCGGTGCCGTAGCGGACTACCCGGTTCCAGATCCGGGGATGTTTTCCGTCCACGAACATGCCGATATTTACCGGGATCACCTCAATGCCCATCTGCTTGGACATAATGCAGACGGAGGATTTGCGGTCGCCCATATTTTCCAGCACCTGGGCCGTAACCTCGCTTCCGGTCTGGCTGACGCCCTCGGCCACCACGCCGTTGTCCGCGCCCATGATGGCCACCACAGGCTTCAGGTCCGCAATTTCACCAAGCTTTGCGGTTCCGTAGATGCCTGCCAGCTGCACTGCCATTTCTTCCAGTTTTCCCATGCCGCGCAGGGGCTTGCAGAGGGAATCCCAGTGGGTCCAGGCCGTGGTTACAGCATCCTCATTTAACGGTCTTATTTGTTGCGTGTACTGATCCAATTCCATAATTTCACACTTTCGTTTCTTCTATATTCTCTGTTTCTTATTCTCTACCCAAAAGCTCTATCGTCCGCCCTGATATAACATGGCATTGCAGATGGTCGCCGCGATATTGCTGCCGCCTTTTCGTCCTCTCGGCACGATATAGGGGATACCTGCGGTCATAATCAGTTCTTTGGCTTCCACCACATTTACAAAGCCCACCGGCGCGCCGATGATAAGCTCCGGCCTGATTTTTCCTTCCTGAATCAGCTCATAGAGGCGAATCAGGGCTGTAGGCGCATTTCCTACCGCGATAATCAGGGGCTTGCCAAGCTCTGCCGCTTTCTCCATGCAAATGGACGCGCGGGTGCAGCCCCGTTCTTTGGCCGCTGCAGCCACGTCCGGATCGCTCATAAAGCAGTAGACTTCACCGCCGCATTCCTTCATGCGTTTTTTATTGATACCGGAGGCCGCCATCTGGGTATCGGTGACGATGGACGCGCCCTTATTCAAAGCGTCCACACCAATCTGCGCCGCGTTTTCGGAAAAGCACAGATTATCCGCATAGTCAAAATCCGCGGAGGTATGGATGCAGCGCTTCACAATGGAAAACTCCGGCTCCGGCCAGGTGCGCCCTCCCAGTTCTTCCGTGATAATCGCCATACTGCGCTTCTCGATATCCATAGGCTTTACAATTTCGATTTCATTTAACATGGGATTCCTTCCTCCAATATCTCGTAAATCTTCTTCATGTCCAGAGAGCTGCGAACCAGATCCGCCAGCTTGTCGTACTCCTGCTTCTTATGGGCCCGGGCGTCAAAATGCCAGTTTTTCGGATCGAGGCCCTTCTTCACCATCAGACGGCTCACCAGCATGGCCGCCAGATCGCCGTAGTCGAAGATCCCGTGAAGGTACGTGCCGTACACGGTTCCCTCCGGATTTGCCAGGCCGTCCACACGACCGTCCTCCAGATAAATGGTCTCCCGGCAGCCGCCCAGGGCTTCCGTGCGTCCCATGTGAATCTCATAGCCCTGCACTTCTTTTCCTGCGAAGTCCAGAAGCTGCGCCTCGTTTTTGATACGGCCCTGAATCCGGGTCCGGGTCTTCGCCCGGGAAAATACGGTCTTTGTGTGTAAGAGACCCATGCCCCGCATAGTTCCGCCGTGCTCCACATTGTCCGGATCCTCCAGCGCGTCGCCCAGCATTTGATAACCGCCGCAGATGCCCACTACCGGAATACCGTCCCCGGAGCAGCGAAGCACCGCCGTCTCCATGCCAGACTCCCGCATCCAGGCCAAATCGTCCATGGTGTTCTTCGTTCCCGGCAGGAAAATCAGATCGGGCTGGCCCAGCTCGCTCACATCCCGCACGTAGCGCAGCGACACGCCGTCCATGCCCTCGAATACATTGAAGTCTGTGAAATTGGAAATATGTGGAAGTTTTATAACTGCCAGATCGATGCCGCCCTTTTTCTCCTTATGATTCAGACGCTCAGACAGGCTGTCCTCGTCGTCGATATCCA
>CAKROP010000357.1 GCA_934373375.1 uncultured Anaerosacchariphilus sp. | reverse complement strand
AAAAGGAGCAAAAGACAAATGATTCAGATAGCAGTTATGGGCTACGGCACCGTAGGCTCAGGCGTGGTAGAGGTCCTGAACACCAATCAGGCATCCATTGATAAGCGAGTAGGCGAAGCGGTTCGCGTCAAATATGTACTGGACCTGCGTGATTTCCCGGGCGACCCGGTAGAATCCGTTCTGGTTCACGATTTCGAGACCATTGTAAATGATCCCGAGGTAAAAGTAGTGGTCGAGGTTATGGGAGGCGTGGAGCCTGCGTATACCTTTACCAAGCGGTGTCTGCTGGCTGGAAAAAGCGTATGCACATCCAACAAGGCCCTGGTGGCAGCCCACGGCGCGGAGCTTCTTCAGATTGCGAAAGACAAGAACCTGAACTATCTCTTCGAGGCCAGCGTAGGCGGCGGCATTCCGATTATCCGTCCTCTTCAGACCTGCCTGACCGCAGATGAGATCGTGGAAATCAGCGGTATCCTGAACGGAACCACCAACTATATCCTGACCAATATGACCTACGGCGGAGCAAATTTTGACGACGCCCTGAAGGACGCCCAGGAGAAGGGCTATGCGGAGCGCAATCCGGAAGCAGATGTGGAAGGCCATGACGCCTGCCGGAAAATCGCGATTCTGACTTCTCTTGTAAGTGGAAAAAGAGTGGATTTCGAAGATATCTATACCGAGGGTATCACCAAAGTGACAGCCGAGGATATTAAGTATGCCGATAAGCTGGGACGCGTGATCAAGCTTCTGGCCATGAGCAAGAAAGAAGCAGACGGCAAGTATTACGCTATGGTAGCGCCGTTCCTCATCGACGCAGCGCATCCGCTCTACAGTGTAAATGGCGTATTCAACGCCATTTTTGTGGAAGGCAATATGCTGGGCGATTCCATGTTCTATGGAAGCGGAGCAGGAAAGCTTCCGACTGCCAGCGCTGTGGCAGCCGATGTGGTAGACGCGTGCAGGAACCTGAACGAGAATCTGGGCTTTTACTGGAGCGATGAGAAGCTGGTTCTGGGCGATACGAAAGACGATAAGAGACGTTTCCTTGTCCGCGTAAAGGGCGACGCCCAGGCGGACGCAGCGGCCATGAAGGCCCTGTTCGGACCGGTGGATCTGGTGGATGCAGGGGTTGAGGGCGAGTTTGGCTTCGTGACCGGTGAGCTTAGTGAAGCAGAGTACGCGGAGCGCGCCGCAAAGACCGACGCCATCCTGAACCGCATCCGTGTGGAGGGATAAGAAGCCATGAAGTATGTGATTGTACTGGGCGACGGTATGGCCGACGAGCCCATCGAGGCCCTGGGCGGCAAGACGCCGCTGGAATATGCCGCCACGCCGACCATGGATGAGCTGGCGCAGAAGTCCGAGATCGGATTGGCGCATACCATTCCGGAAGGCATGAAGCCGGGCAGCGATACGGCGAACCTTTCCGTGCTGGGCTATGATCCGAAACAGTATTATACCGGACGTTCCCCGCTGGAGGCTTTGAGCATCGGCGTGGATATGAAGCCTGACGACATTGCTTTGCGGACGAACCTGATTACCGTATCCGACGGCGACGAGCCTTATGAAGAAAAGACGATTATCGACCACAGTTCTAGCGAAATCAGCACCGAGGACGCGGCGATTTTACTGGACGCAGTCCGCAAAGAGCTGGAAAATGACAGTTATCATTTCTATGTGGGAACCAGCTACCGTCACCTGCTCATCTGGGATAAGGGAAGCGTGATAGAGCTGACACCGCCTCATGACGTGCTGGGACGGAAGGTGGGCAATTACCTGCCGTCTGATCCGGTTCTCCGGGAAATGCAGAGGAAGAGCTATGAGATTCTCTCCAGGCATCCGCTAAATGTCAAGCGTAAGGAGCAGGGCCTGAATCCGGCCAACTCCTGCTGGTTCTGGGGCGCGGGTACCAGACCGGCCTTAAGCTCCTTTGAGGAGAAAAATCACAAATCAGGCGCCATGATTTCCGCGGTAGATCTCTTAAAGGGCATTGCGGTTGGAGCAGGCATGAAGAATATCGAGGTGGAGGGGGCCAACGGTCAGCTTCACACCAACTATGAGGGCAAGGCTCAGGCAGCCGCGGACGCGCTCTTAAAGGATGGCTATGATTTTGTCTATGTCCATGTGGAGGCTCCAGACGAGATGGGCCACCAGGGCAGTGTGAAGAGGAAGATTCAGGCTATCGAATATCTGGATCAGCGTCTGATTGCCCGCTTAAAAGAGGCTCTGGACGCCTCCGGCGAGGATTACAGGATGATGATTCTGCCGGATCACCCGACCCCGATCTGCGTGCGGACCCACACCAGCGATCCGATTCCCTATCTGCTTTATGACAGCAGAAAGGCCTTTGAGGACGGCGCGGGCGTCTACAACGAGAAGGCGGCAAAGGCGGGCGGCATCGAAGTGATGCATGGCTACGAGCTGATCGACAAACTGTTTGAGGAGAAAAAGTAATGC
>CAKROP010000356.1 GCA_934373375.1 uncultured Anaerosacchariphilus sp. | reverse complement strand
ATAGGCCATATCGCGCCACTGTTTCAGTAATGCCATAATTTAATCTCCATCCTTTGCTATAAAAACTCATGTTCTTTAATGAACATGTCTCTATCTAATTAAATATAACAGGCAAAGATGCAAAAATCAAGGACTAATCCACTTCCTGCCGCACATATTCGTCCAAATGTGTCAATTCTTCCCGGAGAACGGTCTGCCGGTTCTCCCAGAATTCCTCCAGCATGCCCTTTTCATAGGTATGCATGAGTTTTTTATAGCTATATACGTCTTCGTAAGCCTCCCCGCTCTTTTCCGCTTCCTTTGCCGCAAAGGCCTGAATCTGCCATTCCAGCTCCCCTGCCATCTCATCCTCGATTTCCGCCATGCGCGTTTTTGCGTTTTCTGTGGAGAAGGGACCCTCCAGATAGGCTTCCAGAATCCGGGTAAATTCCTGCTGCATATCCTTCCGTTTCAGCAAGGCCTTCAGAAGCGGAAATTCGTTTTTCCAGCCATTATTTTCCACACCCAGCGTCAAAGCCAGAGAGTGCGTATCGTAAGCAGTCTCCGTGATTCTTCCCATACTCATATCCAGATCGTAGAGGGCAAAACGCCACCGGCCATCCATCCCGGTATTTTTCTCATAGGTATCCGTATCTGAATACCAGCGGTAGGCCTTGCAGTTGTTGGTGGGCCAGTCCACGTTGGCCACGCAGAGTTCAATGGCGCAGTATTGCAGGAAATTTTCCAGATCCAGCCTTTCCGCCAGCTCCTGATAAGCCGCATCATCCGTCAGATCCCGCTCCCCGTAAGCCATCACCTCCTGAAGCTCTGCCTGTATCTCTTTTTCCCTCTCCGTCTGCTCCCCGGCGCTCTCCCGGTAAGGCTCTGCCAGTCCGAAGTACCCGTCCTTCTCCTCCGCCTGATGCAGATGCTTCAGATAGACGTTGTCGATATAATCCTCCAGCCATTCAAAGCCATAGTACTCCCCGTTGATCCATACTGAGGCCGCCCGGAACCGCTGCACGCAGGGAAATCCGGCATCTGCCGCCAGCTTCGCGCCCAGCTCATTGCGCATACAGCCATACTCCTGATCATTTCCATGGTTCCGAAGAAGGAGCCGTTTTGGGAAATAAGGCTTCTCCCAGGTCTCCGCCGCAGGCAGCTCCGCCCCGATCCGCTTTTCCCCATACTCCTCTCTGGCAATCAGACGCAGGGACTTCACATCCAGTCCCCGGGACAGGCCGCCATTCACCCGGATTCCCAGCTTCTGATTCAAAACCGTGCTTCCAGCCGGCTCCCAGATCTCCGCCTGCACCTGCCGTTCTCCCTCGTACCCACGGATGTTATAATTGGCCGGATCCGCGTCTGTAACCACCTCGTCCGGATGTTCCATCACGTAATCATCCCGAAGCTTTCCCGTCACCAGAATTCCATTTTCATAATCAAACAGCTCCTCCGGATCGCCGGTAAGCTCCACTATCGCCGTGGAGAATCTTTCTTTTACATTTTTCCCCAGGAAATAAGTTTTCGTATAAACGTCTGAGGTATGACCGTCGCCGTAATAAGCGATCGCCCGCACCGGAACGCCCCCGCAGCTTTCCCCTGCCTCCAGCGAAATTCCATCCTCGTAATGCAGCGACCCGTCCGTTGGTTCGCTTCCATCCAACGTATAATAAATATCGGAATGCAGCAGCGTGGAAAGCTTCAATATAAAGTCCTGTTCCTGAAACTGCTCATCCTCCGAAAAAAGGATCTCCTGATTCTGATAAGGTTCGCAGGCTTTTACCAGCCTTCCGACACCCAACAGAGCCACCGCTGTCAGAATGCCCGCCAGTCCGATTTTCTGTGTTCTGTTTCTCAGTATTCCTTTCCCACCTTTTGACCCCTTCATATTTTCCGTCTCTCCTATGAAAATTCACAGCGTACATTCTATAAGATCAGCCTCCGAAATAAAATAGGCAGACTTTCCGTTCTGTCCATAAAAACACCCCCGACTGCGCCTTTGCAGCCGGGGGTGTTCGCTAAAGGGGAGGATATAAGTAATTCGTTTCTCTTTTGTCTAATCCTAGTATGGACCCGTGACCTGGCTTTTATACAAAGGATTTGCTATTTTTTTCGTTTTATGGTACAAAGATAGATAAGAAGCCGCGCGAGAAGCGGCAGGAAGGATTTTGGACATGAAAGACGGTAAGTTAAAACGGATTCTGGCCCTCATCGGCGTCGTCCTGCTGGCAGGCATGTATCTGATGACCCTGGTATTCGCGTTCGTGGACCCCACCGCCGGGAAGCTCTGGCTGAAGGCCTCAATTGTATGCACGATTTTTGTACCTGTTTTCATCTACGCCTGCATCATGCTGGCGCGGTATCTGAAAAAGTAAAAAGCCGAAAGAAGGCCCGCACGTTGTTCCGTGCGGGCCTTCACTTTTACAGAAATGTATTCAGTTCTTCTTTCGCCTGCTCATAAGACACAAAGCGGATAG
>CAKROP010000355.1 GCA_934373375.1 uncultured Anaerosacchariphilus sp. | reverse complement strand
AGCACATTTTCCGGAAACAGCGTATGCTCCTTCATATGCGCGTCCAGATACTGCCGGGTCAGATTCTCCCGGTTCAGCAGCATCAGGACGCCATTTTTTATGAAAGAAACAGAATCCTCAGCAGTCAGATTCTCGGGAACAGGCTGCCCCAGCTGCCGGGACAGATTATCAAGATAATCCCGGGTGGTCACAAACGTATCCTGAATCTCCATGACCGGCGAAAAAAGCAGCGTCCCCGGATCCTCGGGCCGACCGGTCAGCCCCAGATCCAGATCGCCATTTTCCAGCATCTGGAGCGTCTGATTGGTAGCCTGACAGGAACTGGTCACCCGCAGGTGCGGATGGGTCTTGATAAAATCCTTGAGCCTCGGCATCAGCACATATTTACAGAGAGTCGAGCTGGCCCCGATACGAAGCTGCCCCATGCCCAGCTCCCGGCGGAGGCGAAGCTGATTTTCCGCGTTTTCCAGGGTCCGAAAAGCGGATTTCACATGTGAGAAAAGCAGCTCCCCGTCTTCCGTGAGCCGCACGCCCCGGGAAGAACGGGAAAAAAGCGCCGTATTCATGGACTGCTCCAGCTTCCGGATAGACTTGCTGACCGCAGGCTGGCTGATAAAAAGCTCGTCGGCGGCGTGGGAGATGTTGCCGGTCAGGGCGACGGTGTAGAAAATGCGGTAGAGGGATAAATTTTGGTTCATGCGCAAAAATCCTTTCCATAAAAAAAGAAAACCTGACGCTGTAATATAATTTATAGTTATAACAAATATTATTAATATGTATTTTAATTATATCAGTAAATGTGCTAGAATACAAGAAGCTGAAAATAAAGACTGCATACCCGAAAGGAACTTATTTCCACAGATATGCAGAAACTACAGATAAAAGGAGAACAAAATCATGGGAATGACAATGACACAGAAGATCCTTGCGGCGCACGCCGGCCTTCCCGAGGTAAAAGCGGGACAGCTCATCGAGGCCGATCTGGATCTGGTTCTGGGAAATGATATCACCACACCGGTAGCTATCCGCGAGATGCAGAAGCTGAATAAGCAGGACGTATTTCATAAGGACAAAATCGCCCTGGTTATGGATCATTTTATCCCGAACAAGGACATCAAATCCGCGGAAAACTGCAAATGCGTCCGTGAATTCGCCTGTCGTCAGGAGGTAACCAATTACTTCGACGTGGGAGAGATGGGCATCGAGCATGCGCTGCTTCCGGAAAAAGGACTGACTGTAGCAGGCGACTGCATCATCGGCGCAGATTCACACACCTGTACCTACGGAGCCCTGGGCGCGTTTTCCACCGGTGTGGGAAGCACCGACATGGCAGCAGGCATGGCCACCGGCAAGGCCTGGTTCAAGGTACCGTCCGCCATTAAATTCAATATCGTAGGCAAGCCCTCCAAATGGGTCAGCGGTAAAGATGTAATCCTGCACATCATCGGCATGATCGGCGTAGACGGAGCCCTTTACAAATCCATGGAATTCGTGGGCGAGGGGATCAAAAATCTGTCTATGGATGACCGATTCACCATCGCCAACATGGCCATCGAGGCAGGCGGCAAGAACGGCATCTTCCCGGTGGATGAGAAGACCATTGCCTATATGAAGGAGCATTCAAAGAGGGAATATCAGATTTACGAGGCAGACCCGGACGCAGAGTACGATGAGGAGTACACCATCGATCTGAGCGAATTAAAGTCCACGGTCGCGTTCCCGCATCTGCCGGAGAATACAAAGACCATCGACGAGATCACCGATCCGGTAGAGATCGATCAGGTAGTCATCGGTTCCTGTACCAATGGCCGTATCGACGACCTGCGTGCAGCCGCTGAGATTCTGAAAGGCCGCAAGGTGAAGAAGGGACTTCGCTGCATCGTGATTCCGGGAACCCAGAAGATCTACATGGACGCCATGGACGAGGGACTCTTAAAGATCTTCATTGAGGCGGGCGCTGTGGTCAGCACACCCACCTGCGGACCCTGCCTGGGCGGATATATGGGAATTCTGGCAGCAGGCGAGCGCTGCGTATCCACCACCAACCGGAACTTCGTAGGCCGTATGGGACACGTGGATTCCGAGGTATATCTGGCAAGCCCGGCCGTAGCCGCAGCCAGCGCCGTGACCGGACATATCAGCGCACCGGCAGAGCTTGGATTATAGGAGGAAGAAAAGATGCAGGCAAAAGGAAAAGTATTTAAATACGGAGACAATGTAGATACAGACGTAATCATTCCCGCCAGATATCTGGCCATCGCAGACCCCAAAGAGCTGGCGGAGCACTGCATGGAGGATATTGACAGGGATTTCGTGAAGAAGGTACAGCCCGGCAATATCATGGTGGCAGGCAAGAACTTCGGCTGCGGCTCCTCCCGCGAGCACGCGCCGCTGGTCATCAAGGTGTCCGGCATCTCCTGCGTTATCGCGGAGACCTTCGCGCGTATCTTTTACCGCAATG
>CAKROP010000354.1 GCA_934373375.1 uncultured Anaerosacchariphilus sp. | reverse complement strand
CTCTTCGGAAGGCTCGTTTGATAATGGCAATATCAAACTTGCTGAAGTAAAGCCGCAGGATCTTTTTCTGATCCTTATCACAGAAACGATAAATCTTGGAGAAATCGTAATACAGCGTACCAACCAGCAGTCTCTCAATCTGACCCCGGTGAAGCTCCGCCTCATCATATCCCTTAAACAGGGCTTCATAGGCCGGAATCTTTTTCAAATAGGCCACTGCCTGCGGAACATTCTCCATAGCCGCCAGCTTCGCGAAATCCTCATTCGACAGAAGCCGGCTCTCCATGGCTCGTATCTTTGTGGCAACGGCACTGTATTTCATCAGTTCGCCCATGCCTATTCTCCTATCATCTTATCAAAAATCGCAGCCGCCAGCTTCTCATGGTTCTGGTTGTACTCCGCATCCATGGCCGCCAGTTCCCGGTCGGTCTCCTGCTTCATCTTCAGAAGCTCATTTTCCGCTTCCAACCGAAGCTTCTCATTCAGAGTTTTCAGCTTCTCCTGCGTCTGCGCGTCAATCTCCTTATCAAAGGCCTGTGTCTTCGCCTCGTACTCAGCCGCGATCTGCTTCTTCTGCTCTGCCGCCTTCTCTTCCAGAGCCACTGCCGCGCTCTCGATCTCAGAAAGCCTGCCAAGCACTGCTTCCATCTGCTCCATGCAAATCCCTCCTGTCTCGTCATAGTCTTTGAATCCAGATTATACTATACTCTTTTTTTCAAAAAAGCTATAGCAAAATCCACCTAAAATGTATCATTTTCCATTGGCATTTTCTACAAATTCATGTATAAATTGCCATATTTTCGGCATATTGCCCCACTTATAAAATTCCCTTTTTCCGGTTATTCCGGATAATGATACATTTTACACACTTGTGTGTAATTTTCCCTGTTAGAGAAAAAATTCCCCGACGGTAAAGTCGAGGAATTTCATGCACAATATTAGTTGTATTTACGCTTTCTAGCCGCTTCAGATTTCTTCTTACGTCTTACGCTCGGTTTCTCGTAATGCTCTCTCTTACGGATCTCCTGCTGAATGCCTGCTTTTGCACAGTTTCTCTTAAAACGACGCAGAGCGCTATCTAAAGTCTCGTTCTCTTTTACGATTACATTTGACATAGTATCACACCTAACCTCCCTCCAGTTGTGTATTGTGCATTAGACAACTGTCTGGGTATTTTACCTTCGAATTAACAAAGGTATCCTTGCACACATAAGATTATAGTGGCTTCGTCGGTTTCTGTCAACACTTTTTTCATCGGATTTCGGATTTTACGGCTCGTAAATCTTCACATCGAAGGAATTCCGGATAATGTCGCGTCCGGCCTGTACATCCTTTACTTCACCCATGGCTACCAGCTGTACAATACTGTTGCCCAGAACGGATCCCTCCACCGGTCCCGCCATCACGCGCTTGCCGGTCTTCTTCGCGGTCAGCTCGCAGAGCAGCTGATCCTGGATGCCGCCGCCCACCATATTGATACAGGAAACCGTCTTGCCTGTGATCTCTTCCATATACTGGACGGACTTGCGATATTCTTCCGTCAGGCCGTTATAGATGGCCATGGCCATTTCTCCCAAGCCCTCCGGTGTACCCTGGCCGGTTTCTTCGCAGTAACTAACGATCTCTTTCATCATATTTAAGGGTGCGGTAAAGCGCGGATCCTTCGGGTTAATGATGAAATCCTGACGCTTGGCTGCCCGGGCCTCGCGGATGATATCCGGGAAGCTTACCTCTCCCTCGAACTCACACCAGTTGCGGCGCAGATTCTGCATAATCCACAGGCCGTTGATATTCTTCAGGAACTGGATCTTGCCGTCAATACTGCCCTCATTGGTGTAGTTATATTTATAGGAAGCTTCATTTAAAATTGGCTCATCCAGAACCATGCCAAGCAGGGACCAGGTGCCGCAGCTTAAGAAGGCCGCGTCGTCGGACTCCAGTGGAGCGCCCGCTACGGCGGAAGCCGTATCATGGCTGCCCACAGCAATGACCTTTACGCCCTTAAGTCCGGTCTCCTCCTCCACTTCGGGAAGCAGATCGCCGATAACGGTACCCGGCATGACAATATCACCGAACATCTCCTTGTTCAGACCCAGCTTTTCAATCAGATCATAATCCCACTGCCGCTTTCTGGCGTCCAGAAGCTGAGAGGTGCTGGCAAAGGTGTACTCCGAGTACATGATGCCTGTCAGGAAATAGCCAAACAGCTCCGGCATGAACAGGATACGCTTCGCGTTGTCCAGAATCACCGGGCGCATCTTCTTCTCCGCGTAGAGCTGGAAGATGGAGTTGAAATACATGAACTCGATACCGGTGCGGTTATACAGCTCCTCCAGCGGAATGATCTTTCCAATTTCTTCCAGCATGCCATCCGTACGGGAATCCCGGTAGTTCACCGGATTACCGATGAGGTTGCCGTCCTTATCAAAAAGACCGTAGTCCACGCCCCAGGTGTCAATAGC
>CAKROP010000353.1 GCA_934373375.1 uncultured Anaerosacchariphilus sp. | reverse complement strand
GATTATAACAGGACATAAATTCATCCATGACCAGCAGAAAAGCGTCCTCTTTCACTGCCAGATCTGTGGCCTTGTCAAACAGCTCCTGATAGGCGTCCGCCGCCTCTTTTTTCTGCTCGTCGGTCATATTCCAGAAGAAGCCGAACTGCTTCTCGCAGGTCAGCACCGTAACCCCGGGCAGCTCCCGCAGTACCTTCAGCTCTGAGGACTTCCCATCCTTCATAAACTGGGTGAAAACGACTCTTCTGCCGCTGCCCGCAGCCCGGACCGCCAGGCCGGTCACTGCGGTGGATTTTCCCTTACCGTCGCCGCAATAGATGTGGATACATGATTGTTTCATAGGACAAAACCTCCTGAATTTCTCTGTAAATTCTCGTTGTTTTCTTCTTTTACACCAGCACCCCGGCCAGCGCCGCAATTCCCACCACAATCACCAGCGCCAGAATCACGCCCGCGTACATCAGACGGTTCATGCGGCGGATATCCTCATACTCCACCGGGCGGATTGGATCGCCGATGGTCGGCTTTTTGTAGAGCTTGCCGAAATAATAAGCGTCTCCGGCCAGCTGGACCTCCAGGGCGCCTGCGGCCGCCGCCTCAGTCTGGGCGGAGTTGGGGCTGGCGTGGTTGCGGCGATCCCTGCGCCAGATCTTCCAGGCGTTCGCCATGTTGAGACCCGCCAGGGGGCTGGCCAGCACCAGCAGAAGGCCGCTTACGCGGGCCGGGATGTAGTTCAGCACATCGTCCAGCTTCGCGGAGAAACGGCCAAAATACAGGTAATTGTCATTCTTGTAGCCGACCATGGAATCCAAAGTATTCACAGCCTTGTAAAAGAAGCCTAAAGTCGGACCGCCCAGAGCCAGGAAAATCAATGGAGCTACTACACCGTCGGAGGAGTTTTCCGCTACGGTCTCCACCGCTGCTTTGGCTACTCCCTCAGCACTTAAACTTTGAGTGTCACGCCCCACAATCATGGACACTGCATAGCGTGCTTTCTCCAAATTTCCCTCTTTCAGGGCGTCATAGACTTTCATACTCTCCGTTTTCAGAGATTTCGTTGCTAAAATCTGGAAGCTCCAGAGTGTCATCAACGCAAAATACAGCCAGAAATGGATTTTCCGGGCCAGATACAAGAGGCCAAAAGGCACTGCCGTGGACACACCCACCACGAAGATGCAGAAGAATACGCCTGCGGTCAGCTCGCCCTTCTCCGTCTTCGGGAACACTGCCCGGAAGGGCTTTTCCGCATGGGAAATCAGATTGCCGATGAGACAGATGGGGTGATACAAAATTCTGGGATCACCGAAGATCAGATCCAGCAGAAAGCCCAGTATCAGGGCATAGATGTGATATTTCATGTAAAATGATGCCTCCTTTTTCTGTCTCATCCCAAAGCATACGGAAGCCTTCTCCGTTCTTAACCTGCCAGTGATAAAACTCCTCTTTCTCCGCCGCGTAAGCAGACAGAATACTCATAATCGTGCCGCCGTGAACCACGAAGGCCGCCCGGCAAAAGGGCTCGTCCCGTAAGCCGTTCAGCAACTCCGCAAACCCTTCCCGGCAGCGCTTTTCAAAGCCCTCCCGGCTCTCTCCTCCCGGGAAGGGCAAGGTGCCGTTACTGTCAATCCAGGCCTGATAGGCCGCGTTCCCGGACAACTCTTTGTAATTTTTATTTTCAAACTCGCCAAAATCACATTCCCGAAGGGCCGAGGCCAGACGAATCTCTTTGCCCGGAAACAAAATTGCCGCAGTCTCCTGACAACGCTTTAGGGGGCTTCCGTACAGGACGTCCGGCATGGGGTAGAGCCCCGCTTCGAAAATAGCCTGCAGGGCTTCTCTTCCCTCCTCGCAAAGGGGCTCGTCGGTGGTTCCGATATAGCGGCCCAGGGTGTTGCCATAGGTCTTGCCATGGCGAATCAGGTACAGCTCCTTCATCCCTTTATCACCGTCCCGATGCCGCAGACTACCCGGTGTACCTCCGCCGCATATCTGGCCAGATCACAGGCAGCCCGGCCAGACGCCTCCCGCCACTGGCGGTCAAAGGGCTCCGCCGGAATCACGCCGCTTCCCAGCTCGTTGGTAATCACGATGAGATCCGGATTCTCTGTATACAATGTTTCCGCCAGGGTGGACGGATCTCTGCCGTCTTTTAGGACCCGGCGCACATATTCCTGGAAATCTGTGACCGCCTTTGCCTGAAAAAGTTCAGCCTCCGTGCAGTCAGTTCCCTTTATAAAATCATCGTCTGTCAGGTGAAAACGCTCCATCGCGTAGGCCTTTTTCCCCTGAAAGGCTCCGCCTGTAATCAGTATCATGTCTGATTTCCTCCTATATTCTCAATTGCTTACGCAGAGATCGTTTTTTCCAGACAGCGGGAATCAGAGCTTCCCCGCCACCCACACGCAGATGGCCATGACCAGCTCGCAGGTCTGCACAAAGCAGCCCGCCAGGTCTCCGGTAATGCCGCCGAAC
>CAKROP010000352.1 GCA_934373375.1 uncultured Anaerosacchariphilus sp. | reverse complement strand
TGGGACCTATAGGGCTCGAACCTATGACCCTCTGCTTGTAAGGCAGATGCTCTCCCAGCTGAGCTAAGATCCCATTTCGTTCTCGGTTTTGACTTGCCGTCCCAACCGACTTGCTTATTATAACCTTATAATCGAAGAAAAGTCAAGCACTTTTTTCAACTTTTTTTCATTTTATTTTTAGAATCTCTGAAAGCCGCATAAATGCTGGGGTTTTCGACATAAAAAAATTTCAGAAAAGCACATTTTTCGGCTGCGGCAGATTTTTTCTTCGAAGTTTTTTCTTCACCGCAGCCGATTTTTTTAGATTGTACTGTAAAAAATACATTTCTCCGCAGAAGCTTTTTACACCTTCCCGTTCTTAAACTGCCAGATCATCTCACTGGTCAGACTGATATTCAGAGGCTGGGGCGGCGCGTCCTCCCGCGTGAACCATTCGGCAGTGGCCAGCTCCTCGGTGTCCAGGGTGATGGTCTCGTCATCGCCGTCCAGATCCACGAAGAAGCCCATCAGGACTGTCTCGGAGAAGGACCAGGGCTGACTCTTGTAGTAGCGGATATTTTTGACCCTCAGGCCCACCTCCTCCATGACCTCCCGGCGGATGGTTTCCTCGATGCTCTCTCCAATCTCGGTGAAGCCCGCAATCAGCGCGTAGTAGGTGATATTATCCCGGCCTGCGTATTTGGACATCAGAAGCTTGTCCTTATGCAGAATGCCTACGATGACCGCCGGGGAAATCTTCGGGTATTCCATCTGGCCGCAGTCCGGACAGCGCATCATACGCTCTTTCGCGTCATGCACCATGGGGCTGCCGCAGTGTCCGCAGTATTTGCGGACGTCATACCAGTGCCAGAGCTGATAGCCGGTGATCCCCGCGAAGGACAGCCACTGAGGCTTGGCGTCCCGGAATCTTCGGTTGCTCTCCAGGCGGAAGCCTTTTCGCTCCGGCAGAGCCAGCTCTTTTGCCAGATAAAATCGCTGCTCATCCACGGTAAACAGATAGATAATATTCTCCGAAAGCTCCTCTTTCACTTCCGGGAAATCCCGGAACCTGGGAAATTCAATCTCCGCCCCGTCCCAGCGTGCCAGTGCGTTATGTTTTTCGAAGTACATGAGATAGCTGTCCGCGTCCGGCTTCTCCGGGCGGTATTCATTGTGATAGCTATGCGGTGCGATATCCTGTATCATATCGATTCTCCTTTATCAAAATCCCCCGCCGGAAGGCGTAAGCCTTACGGCGGGGGAATCTGCGTTCAGACAATTTTATGCTTCTTCTCTGCCTTTGGTTTCAATCTCTTTTTTCACATCAGCAATGAAAGCGTCCAGAGCCTTTGCTCCCTGATCTCCGGCCTCGCGACTTCTGACAGAGACAGCGCCCTCTTCCTCTTCCTTCTGACCTACCACCAGCATGTACGGAATCTTCGCGGTCTGTGCCTCACGGATCTTGTAACCGATCTTTTCCGCACGCTTGTCGAGCTCGGTACGGATACCGGCCTCATCCAGCTCTTTGCGAACCTTCTCCGCATAATCCATGTACTTATCGGAAATCGGCAGTACACGTACCTGTACCGGCGCAAGCCAGGTGGGGAACGCGCCTGCGAAATGCTCGATCAGGATACCGATGAAACGCTCGATGGAACCGAATACCACGCGGTGAATCATGATCGGGCGATGCTTCTCACCATCTGCGCCCACATACTCCAGCTCGAAACGCTGGGGCAGCTGGAAATCCAGCTGAATGGTTCCGCACTGCCAGGTACGGCCAATACAATCTACCAGATGGAAGTCGATCTTCGGGCCATAGAACGCGCCGTCGCCCTCATTTACTACATAAGGCATACCCAGCTCGTCCAGAGCGTCTCTAAGGCCTGCAGTAGCCATCTCCCAGTCCTCATCGCTTCCCATGGAATCCTCGGGACGGGTGGACAGTTCTACATGGTACTTAAAGCCAAACATGGAATAGGTGTCGTTAATCAGAGCTACTACGCCCTTGATCTCGTCCTTGATCTGCTCCGGTGTCATGAAGATATGGGCATCGTCCTGTGTGAAGCAGCGTACACGCATCAGACCATGCAGCTGACCGGACTTCTCATGACGATGTACCAGACCCAGCTCGCCTACGCGAAGGGGCAGGTCACGGTAAGAACGAGGCTCTGCAGCGTAAACCAGAACGCCGCCCGGACAGTTCATCGGTTTGATCGCGTAATCCTCGCCGTCGATGACGGTGGTATACATGTTATTCTTATAGTGATCCCAGTGACCGGAGGTCTCCCACAGGCTTCTGTTCAGGATAATCGGAGTGGATACCTCCACGTAGCCTGCCTTCTTGTGGATCTCTCTCCAGTAGTCAATCAGGGTATTCTTAAGCGCCATGCCCTTCGGCAGGAAGAACGGGAAGCCCGGTCCTGCTTCGTGCATCATAAAGAGGCCCAGCTCCTTGCCAAGCTTTCTGTGGTCACGCTTCTTTGCTTCCTCCATCA
>CAKROP010000351.1 GCA_934373375.1 uncultured Anaerosacchariphilus sp. | reverse complement strand
GCCCTGCTGGATCTTGGCAACAGCGGTGGAATCCTGGAAGCACCCGAGGATGGTACCGATAGCCTGATTGTCGTTGGGGTTCAGACTGTAGATGACGGTTCTGGGCAGCTCATCGGTTACGATCAGAGCGTTCAGGAAGTCGGCCATCTGTGCGGAGGGAGCATAGTTGTTGATGCAGTCATAACCGGTATCGGGACCCAGCTTCTCAAACATCAAGGTGTTGTTGTCACGCTTACAGCCATAGTGCAGCTGCATAGCCCAGTCAAGCTTGTGATATTCCCTGCCTACGAACAGCATGAAAGCGGTCTTGAACTTCAGCTCCTCTTCCTTGGTCAGAACCATCTTGTTCAGTCTCTTTAAGAAGATCTCTTCCAGCTCATCATCGGAAGCGGGATAGTACATTACATACTCCAGAGCGTGGTCGGATACGTTACAACCCATGGATGCGAAAAATGCCATACGGTTCTTCAAAGCTTCCTTCAGGGCTGCGAAAGAGTTGATCTCGGTCATGCCTGCTGCGGCAGCCAGTTTCTCCAGATACTCCAGATAATCAGGCTTCTCGATGTTCATGGCCTTGTCGGGTCTCCATGCGGGCAGAACCTTTACATCAAAGCTGTCATCGGCAGCCAGCTTCTTGTGCCACTCCAGAGAATCAATGGGATCATCGGTAGTGCAGATCAGGGTAACATTGCTCTGCTTGATCAGGTTACGAACGCTCATGGAAGGCTGCTGGAGCTTTTCGTTGCACAGATTCCATACTTCGTCAGCGGTGTTCTTATTCAGGACGCCATTGTAGCCGAAGTATCTCTGCAGCTCCAGATGGCTCCAGTGGAACAGAGGGTTGCCGATAGCCTTACCCAGGCACTCAGCCCATTTGCAGAACTTCTCGTAATCGGAAGCGTCACCGGTGATGTATTTCTCATCTACACCGCAGGAACGCATGAAACGCCACTTGTAATGGTCGCCGCCCAGCCATACCTGAGTGATATTGTCGAACTGACGGTCTTCAGCAATCTCTCTGGGGTTGATATGGCAATGGTAGTCCAGAATCGGTGTTTTTTCTGCGTAGTCGTGGAACAGCTTCTTCGCTGTCTCGGTCTCTAACAGAAAGTCCTTGTCCATAAATGCTTTCATTTTAAAAATCCTCCATATTCATATGAGTCAGATCCGGTAGGGATCCGGCGACTATAGTGATAAATATACAAAAGGGGTGATTTGCAGCTACCCCTGTGCTGTCATAAATAATGGCGTGCGCACACATGCTATCTGGTGGTGCCGCGCTTTACCAGTTCTCCGGAGAACACAGTCTTCTTCGGCATCTCGCTTCCGCCCAGGACACCCATCAGTGTCGTGATCAGATGCTGACAGAGGGTTTCCAGCTTGTTGTCGATACTGGTCAGTTCCGGATCGCAGCAGTTCACCAGCATGGAATTATTATATCCGATGATGGACAGATCTTCCGGGATCCGCAGCTTCATTTCGCGGCCGTATTTCAGAGCGCCCAGCGCCAGAGAATCGTCTGCCGCAAGGATACCGTGGAAAGTGATGCCCTTGGTGTGCAGCCTGATCAGCTGCTCGGCCATGGCGGGGATATCCTCATGGGATCCCTGATAGAGCTGCAAGAAGCTTCCGTTGGTCAGAAGACCCTTTTCCTCCATGGCGGCACGGTAGCCGGCCAGCTTTTTCTTACCGCTGTAAGAAGTGGAGTTGTAGAAGTACAGGATGTCTTCCACACCGGAGCGGATCATTTCCATGGTAGCATCATACATGGAAGTAAAATCATCCGATACGATGCTGTAGACATTCGGAGCATCCATGGCTGCGTTCAACAGCATGACGGGAACCTGCACGGCAGCATCCAGAATGTATTTGTTGTCTTCGTCCTTCTCATAGATGAAGTTGGAACCTACCAATATAATGCCATCCACCTTTTTGGTGATCAGAAGGTTCATGGAGCTGGCTTTGGTAGCCAGATCATAACCGGTACAGCACAGGATGCTGTCATAACCGTTGGCACGAAGTTTCTGTTCAATATAGTAGATTGCCTTGGCAAGGTACGGATCCGAACTGTCGGCACACATGATACCGATGGTCTTCATGGTGTTGAGTCCCAGCCCCCGGGCAAATGCATTGGGAGTGTACTCGTACTGGTTGATCACATCCAGCACTTTTTTCTTGGTTTTCTCGCTTACGTTGTTGCTTCCGTTGAGCACGCGGGAAACAGTAGCAATAGAGACACCGGCCTTCTCAGAAATATCATAAATTGTCATCTGCAGCTTCCTCTCTGCTTCTATGTAACAAGGTATGTAAGAAAAATGTAAGTAGTTACACAAAAAGCTATATCTGAATTATAACGAAAGACTTGTTTTTTTTCAAGATACTTTTTCAACTTCTCATATGCCAAAAAATTATCAAAGTGAAATATTGCTGATAAAATCGGTAGTTTCATGAAAATAAAACTTTCTGTTTTTGGTGATTGACGAAA
>CAKROP010000350.1 GCA_934373375.1 uncultured Anaerosacchariphilus sp. | reverse complement strand
CAAAGTTCTGAAAAGCCGGAAAAGGAAGTCGATGTATGGACATTTTTTTCGAAATGTGGTAACCTTACCAAGGATAAAACGAAAGCTGAACATAGAAATACCCCTCCGGAAACCAAAAATTTTCGGGGGGGGGTATTTTACATAGACTTAGCAGAAAACGGTAATTTATAAGGTTACAGAGAATGGAAATTACAGATATACATTGTCACATTTTGCCGGGGATGGACGACGGCGCGAAGGATGAAGAAGAGAGCCTGGCCCTGGTGCGGATGGCCTGGGAGCAGGGCGTCGGAGCCTTCATAGCCACGCCCCATTATTCCAGACAGTTCCGTAACGACTGCCCGGAACGCATTCGGGAGAAATGCGAAAAACTGGAAAAAGAAGCACGGGAAACCATCGCGTCAGAGATCCGGATTTATCCCGGCCAGGAGATCTGCTGGGAAGAGAGCATTCCGGAAAAACTGGACAGGGGAGAGCTTCTCACCCTGGCGGACAGCTCCTACGTGTTGGTGGAATACCTGCCGTCCGTGTCCTACGGAGCTCTGTTCCGGAGCCTGCGGACTCTGCGCCTGGAGGGTTACCTTCCCATACTGGCCCATGCAGAGCGCTACGGAGCGCTGCGGACAGAAGGCCTGGAGGAGCTGACAGAAGCAGGCGTCTGCATCCAGATGAATTACGGCAGCATTGGCACGAGCCTTTTCGATAAGGATCAGCGCTGGTGCAGAAAGCAGCTGAAAGAGGGCAATATCCATTTCCTGGGAACCGACATGCACAGCGTTCATCGGAGACCGCCCCGGGTGGCCGAGGCCATGAAATGGCTGGAGACACATCTTAATGGGGAAGAGCTTTCTGGGATATGCCGGGATCACGCCGGACAGGTGCTGACCAATCAGAATCTATAGAGGGGATACATAAGAGATGGAAAAAAGACAGAATGAAGTGATAGAAATCGATCTGCTGGAGCTTTTCTACGCACTGAAAAAGCAGATCCTGTGGATTATACTGGCAGCGATCGTAGGCGGAACCCTGGCATTTGCAGGCACGAAGCTTCTGATGACGCCCATGTACGAGTCCACAACCAGCATGCTGGTCCTGACCAAGGAGACTACCCTCTCCTCGCTGGCGGATCTGCAGATGGGCACCCAGCTGACCAACGACTATGAGATCCTGACCGTCAGCCGTCAGGTACTGGAGCAGGTCATCGACGACCTGAACCTGGATATGGAGTATGAAGATCTGAAAGAAAGCGTACAGATCAGCAATCCGTCCGACAGCCGGATCATGGAGATTACCGTGACGTATCCGAGCCCGAAGCTGGCCAAGGAGATCGTGGACGATATCGCAGCTGTGACCTCGGAATTCATCGGAGACAAGATGGAGGGCGTTCCCCCGAAGATCATCGACGAGGGTCAGGTGCCGGATCATAAGTCCAGCCCCAGCACCATGAAAAATACAGCCCTGGGCATTCTTTTAGGCATCGTCATAAGCTGCGGCGTCGTAACCCTGTACACCGTCATGGATGACACCGTGAAGTCCGAGGAGGATATCGAGAAATACCTGGGTATCCCGACCCTGGCCAGCGTGCCCGACCGTAAGGACTACATCACAGGCAAGAAAAAGAAAACGAAGAAAAGCAAACCGGCCAAAAAGCGGTAGCAGGAGGAGAGACAGATGGCATCAGATAGAAAAGTGGTCATGATAGATCCGAAAAAAGCGGACAGCCTTTATGAAGAGGCCATAAAAACCCTGCGTACCAACCTGCAGTTTGCCGGAAGAGGGATACAGGTCATTCTCGCCACCAGCTGCTACCCCAACGAGGGAAAGAGCGACATCGCCTTCCAGCTGGCCCGTGAGATTGGAAATATGGGAAAACGCGTTTTATTCCTGGATGCGGATATCCGGAAATCCATGCTGGTAAGCCGCTATCAGGTGAAGCAGAAGGGCATCACCGGACTGTCCCACTACCTGTGCGGACAGGCGGATCCGGAGTACCTGTGCTATGAGACCAATTTCCCGAACCTGGACATTATCTTTGCGGGACGGAGCGTGCCGAACCCCTCGGAGCTTCTGGAAGACGAAGCCATGGGCAGCCTGGTACAGAGCCTGCGTTCCGCATACGACTTCATCATCATTGACGTGCCGCCGGTCTTAAGCGTCAGCGACGCCCTGATTACGGCAAAATGGTGCGACGGCGTGATCCTCGTCGTAGAGAGCAAGAAGGTCAGCTACAAGGCCCTGCAGCGTGTGAAGAAGCAGATTGAGCAGACCGGCTGTAAGATTCTGGGAGCTGTGCTCAACAAAGTGGATATGCAGCAGGATACCTATTACAGTAAATATTACGGACACTACGGATATTATAATGGCTATGGAAATACAAAGTAAAAAGCTGTGGAAAATGGCAGGACTCCTGACATTGTCAGCGGCGCTCCTGAGCGGCTGCGGCAAGACAAAAGCCGAACCTGCGGAAGCGGAAGTGGAGGAAGTACTG
>CAKROP010000349.1 GCA_934373375.1 uncultured Anaerosacchariphilus sp. | reverse complement strand
GTTTCGGTATCAGGGCAGAGATGAAAGGATGAACTGGCATGCGCAGAAAAGAGCATTGTCGAGAAATCCGCAGAGGGGAGAAAATGTGCTGTGGGAGTTTGCAGAATATTTTCAGGGAAAAAGCCTGGTGCAGCCGGAACTGGAGCAGATGGTACACTTTCTGAATGAATGCCTGACCGGGGATTTCTACGGAAAGAAAAGCGGGCTTTATTCTGAAGACGCACAGATGGGAACGACATCGGTATGCCCTACCGGTGTGCGCGTGCATGAAACGGGGGGCAGCCTGTATCTGGATATCCGCTATCCGAAGAGTACAGAGGAACAAGAGCTTCAACAAAAACTGGAAAAACTTGGAAAACAATATGGCTTTACAGTAAACCGCTATGCCGGAAAACGTCTTTTGTATGTGTCGGAAGACAGTGAGCTTATATGTGCGTTAAAGCAGGCGTATCAGGAGGTGACCGGGGAAGATGCGTTTACTTTTACCAAAGGAGGCGCGTCCTATGCAAGAACACTGGATCAGGGCGTGGCCTTTGGCGCAACCTTCGAAGGGGAGGAAACCCATCCGCACATGCCAAATGAATGTATGTCCCTGACGTCGGTGGAAAGAGCCATGGAAATCTACTGCGCGGCACTGTGGAGGCTGGCAGTGGAGTGTTAGTTTTTACCACAATGATGAGGAATGGCTTATGGTTACCGGGCAGTGGAAACGAAAGCTTCTCCATGCTAATATGATCTCAACAAAAGAAGGGAGAGTTATTTCGATGAAAAACATTCAGGCAAAGATCCAAACTTTTGCCGGTGCTATGATGGTGCCGGTAATCCTTCTGGTTCTGGTTGGCTTCTTCGTAGGTATTGGAAGCGCGTTTACCAACTACATTCTTCCGGAAGGAACGTTACTTTACAAACTGTTTTCCATGATTACCAGCATGGGCTTCATGTTCATGAACAACCTGCAGCTCTGGTTTGCGGTAGCAATTGCATTTACCCTGGCGAAAAAGGAAAAGGGCTGGGCGGCATTTGCCGGACTGATAATGTATTTCTGCTACGTATGCTGTATCCAGAACTGGGCTTCCATGGCTGGCTGGACTGCTGAGTCTACCGCGGTAGAGGCACTGATGGAAAGCGGATACACCGAGCAGGCAGCTTTGAATTTCAACGCTTTATGGACAAATGCTCTCGGATTCTTCACTTATAATATGGGTATTTTCTCCGGTATTATTTGTGGACTTCTGACAGCAGCGATTCATAACCGTTTTGTAGATACCAAGCTTCCGGCAATGTTTGCGTTCTTCGCAGGAACCAAATTCGTTATCATTATGGTAGCGGTATTTGCAATTCCGGCAGCACTGGTTACTTACTATGTATGGCCGTACATCGCTATGGTGCTGCAGGGAATTACAGGATTCATCGGACGAAGCGGACTGTTCGGAACCTTCCTGTTCGGAACTTTGGACAAGGCACTGTTACCGTTTGGAATCCACCATCTGATTGCATTCCCGATTGAATACTCTTCTGTCGGCGGAACCATGACAATCGACGGTGTGGTATATGAGGGCGTAAAGAATATCATCAATGGACAGGCAGCGAGCGCGACAGCAACAGGATATATCACACGTAACTTTACAAACGGACGTCTTCTGTTCCAGCTTGCAGGACTTCCGGGAGCAGCATTTGCGATGTACCGCTGCGCAAAACCGGAGAACCGTAAGAAGGTTGCCTCTCTTCTGATTCCGGCAGTATTTACACTGGCAATGGTAGGAATTTCCGAGCCGATCGAGTACACGTTCCTGTTCGTGGCACCTGCACTGTACTGGTTAGTATATGCACCGCTTTGCGGACTTTGCTATGTACTGGCGGAGGTTTTTAAGATTTCCATTAATGGAACAGCCCTGTTTTTCATGATTCCGAACCTGTTCCAGCCGCAGAAGGTACATGCAATGGCGGCTATCTGGCTTCTGCCGCTGACTTTTATTGTTTACTATTTTGCATTTAAGTTTGTGATTACCAAGTTCAACCTGAAGACTCCGGGACGTGAGGATGCGGCGATTAAGCTGATGAGCAAGAAGGAATACAATGAACTGAAGGATAAGAAGGACGCAAAGGATTCTAAGGATGCAGGCGCAGAGGAAAAGCTGGAGGTTCATATTGTTGAAGCTCTTGGCGGGGCAGATAATATTCTGAATGTAACCTGCTGCGCGACCAGACTCCGTGTGACGTTGAAGGATGAAAGCCTGATGGCTCCGGATGATGCATGGAAGGAGTATCTGGAAGCACTGGGCGTTGTACATGTGAAGGGTTCCGTGCAGATTATCTATGGTGTACGGGTACAGGAAATTACGACCCGGGTAAAAGATATTTTGCATATGGATTAAAGTTTGAGTTTGAACTGCAGCGGATGGGCCGGGGATTTCCCCGGCCCCTGTTTTTTGTCGGCATTACCGTTCGATGAAGCCCTCTCCGAGCACTTCCCGAACATCGGTCACGATAACAAAGGCGTTCGGGTCGCATTCTTTTGTCAGCTC
>CAKROP010000348.1 GCA_934373375.1 uncultured Anaerosacchariphilus sp. | reverse complement strand
CGATAACCGCTACCGGAAGACCGATGGCTACGCCGATGAAGCCGTTACCGAAGGTAGCAGGGATGGTTACCAGAGAGGACATTACCATTGCATACTCAGCGCCGCCGAAGTAAGAGCAGATAGCCGCTCCGACGCCACCGCCGATACTTGCTGCCACAAATGCTACCTTATATTTCATAACAACGCCGTACAGACCCGGCTCTGTTACACCCAGGAAACCGGAGATGGCTGCGGATAAGGAGATGTCGCGCATCTTCTTATTCTTATTGCGGATAACCAGATAGATAGCCAGCGGAGCTGCAGCCTGCGCCATGGTACTCATGTAGTTCATCGCTCCGATGGTAGTATAGCCATAGGTAGCCAGCTGCTGGGATACGATAGCACGCACTGCGTGATGTGTTCCGGTAAATACGGTAATCGGGCGAAGTGCACCGACTACAAAGCCTGCCAGAATCGGAGAGAAATCAATGATTGCCTGGATACCTCTTGCTAGGTACTCACCGAAGTTATAACCAAGCGGAGCTACTACGCCCAGCATCAGCGGAGTCATAACAACCAGGGTCAACATCGGCGTGAAGATAACGCTGATAATCTCCGGAATTCTCTTCTCAAAAAAACGGTATACATAGCTCATAATCCATACGGACAAGATAATCGGAATAACCGATGAGTTATAGTCCAGATACGGAATCTTCAGTCCGAATACGGAAAAGCTTGCCAGACCTGCATTGATACCATCATAAATGGTCGGGTGCATCAGGATTCCGGCCAGAGCCAGAGCCATGTAGATATTGGTCTTAAAGCGCTTCGCCGTGCTGACTGCCAGCAGGAACGGATAGAAGTAGAACATGCCGTCGGACATGATATTCAGCAGGTTGAAGATGTCGCTGCCCCACTCGATCCAGCCGAACTCCCAGAACATGAACAGGAAGCCCTTGATCATACCGCCGCCGATGATCGGAGGCAAACTGGGAATCAGGATAGCGGATAAGGTTTCAAAAATGCGGGTGATCACGCTCTTTTTCTTCTTATCGCCGCCGTCTCCTTCTTCTTTATTGTCCAGCTGAGGAAGCATTTCGGTGAGCTCTGCGTAGAGCTTATTTACCTTGCCGCCCACGATAACCTGGAACTGGCCGCCCTGCTTCTGCACGCCCAGAACGCCCTCCAGGGCTTCCAGCTTATCTGTATTTGCTTTTCCCTCGTTCTTCAGGGAGAAACGAAGTCTTGTGACACAATGCGTCAGAAACGTTACGTTGGACGCGCCCCCGACATTTTCAAGAATTTGTTTTGCAATCTCTTTGTTCGTCATTTTTACACCTCTGTTATTCAGGTTTCGTAACTGTTCAGTACCTGACCAGTTACCAGGTTTCTTCTTTTCCTTTGTTCTTGGATATCAGGCAGTTAATATGTAAGGTCAGATACAGCAGTTCGCTGTCCGACGTCTGGTTCCCATATTTTTCTTCCAGATAATCCGCTACCTTCCGCGCGCATTCATATGCGGACGGGTATTTTTCTCTTACGATTTCCAGCAGTTCATCATTGATCGAATTATCGATTTCCATCTTTAACTGCCGAATCAGGTAGTATCTCAAATGTGTTACGAAACGCGTGAAGGCCGCTGAAGTTTCATCTATGGAACACTGCATGAAATCCTCGATCAGCGCGATGACCTCCCGCATGATTTCCGTCAGCTGAGCAATATCGTACTCGTTGCTGAGTCCGCCCGCGCAGTTTACGAAATGCATAGCGACCATGACCGCCTCCCCATCGGGAAGATTGAGACCCATATGCTTCCGCAACAGTTCCACCGCCTTTTTCCCCAGTTCGTATTCTCTGGGATAATACAGGCGGATCTCCCAGGACAATGGGTGCTCAATAAGCATGCCCTGCTCCTGGCGCTGCTTCGCGAAATACAGGTGGTCAGCAAGGGCAAATACGGCATTGGAGGAAATCGGATTTTTTATCTCGCTCTTCGCCATATCTACGATTTCTTTTGCTTCATTCAGGTATTCCATCGGGATGTCTTTCAAAAGCTGTACATAATAGTCGCCGCTTTTTTCTTCCTCCAGGATAAAACGCTGCTCAATAAAGCTTTCATTGACATCATCCCCGGGATACACCTTGAATCCCACACCTTTTCCAGTCACAATCGTCTGTCTTCCGGACTCATCAACTAAGACTACATTGTTGTTAATCCTTTTGATTACCTTCAAAACAATCCCTCACCTTTCCGTGAATTAAACAAGGAATAAAAAAAGACCCAAATGATCACAAATAACTTGTATCATCTAGGTCATGCCGGCATATTCCGTAACAAATCCTATTACGTTCTGTTTAATTTACATGTTGGATGTTACCACAGATTTTTGGGTCTGTCAAGATCCTTTTGAAAAATTTATGCTTTTTATCGAATTTCGATACTCATTTTTGTTCAAATTTACTCTTTAACTTTGAAAAATCAGTGCTATAATAATCACCGTAAATTGAATAACGAACCACTTAACAATACCTGTTTGTGACACAAAGTGGAAGGCTGCTAAGCGATTCAGATTTTGGAGGAAAAGATAAA
>CAKROP010000347.1 GCA_934373375.1 uncultured Anaerosacchariphilus sp. | reverse complement strand
AGGCGTGGGTGCCTATAACGCCGGATGAAAGGTAAGCGTCCAGATACTGATGCTCCTCGGCATTGGTGATGCTGATAACGTCGTAATTGGCCAGATCGCTCTCATCCACGCCCAGAAGTCCCAGTACCGTAGCCCGCTGATCCGCGCTTAAATCCGCGCCCAGCGCCAGAATCGGCTTGTCATCGGAGGCGGCATTTGCTGTCACGCCAAGTCCCAGAGTCATGGTCAGAACCAGTACCAGTGCTAAAAGCTTCTTTGTTATTTTCATAATCTTTTTCCTCCTGTTTTACGCCGCGGATCGTTCATCCGTACGTACAGCCATGCGTAGAGATCCTTGTAAACCGTGGCCCGGTCTGTCTCGTTGAGGATCTCATGTCTGTCATTTTCATATAAAATCCAGGTAACGTCCTCCATACCTGCAGCCTGAAAGGCCTTCCGCACCTGCTCCACGCCTTTTCCAAAATTGCCCACCGGATCTTCGGTTCCGGATGCGAACAGCACCGGCAGATCCTTCGGCATTTTCTGAAGATTCTCCGGTTTCGAGGCCTCCTCGATGCTATGGAACAGATTATAATAGCCGTTCAGTGTGAATAAGAAGGTACAGCGCTCATCCGCGAGATAAGCGTCTACAATCCGCTCGTCCTTCGTCAGCCAGTCTCTGGTGGTGCGGGCCGGTCGGAAGTGCTTATTATAGCCCCCGAAGGCCATATTGTCAACAAAGGGCCAGCGGTAACGCCATCCCTTCACCTTCGCCATAAACCGACAGAGGTTCTGCCCGAAGCGCAATGCCGCCATTGGCTGGCTTCCGGTTCCCATGATAATCGCGCCGTCCAGCTCATCGCCGTAACGGCACAGATACTGACGAAGCAAAAAAGATCCCATGCTGTGGCCCAGTATATAATAGGGCAGATCCGGATACCGCTTCGCCGTCCTCTTGTGCAGGGTTCTTAGATCCCGCAGCACGATTCCGTTACCGTTCTTCTCCGCGAAATATCCGTAATCCTCTTTATTTACAATGGAGCCGCCGTGGCCCAGATGGTCATTGCCCACCACCAGAAGGCCCTTTTCCGTCAGGTAAGAGGCAAACTCCTCATAGCGTTCGATATACTCCACCATGCCGTGGAAGATCTGAAGCACCGCTTTCGGCTCTCCTGCTTCCGGCTTCCACTCCACGCCATGGATCTTCGTCCGCCCGTCCGCGGACGCGTATGAAAATTCCCGTTTTACTGCCATATCATTTCCTTTTTTTCCCAATAGCCAAAAAGGGGTATCTTTCCTTTCAGATACCCCCTCTTATCTCTGTCAGTCTGTGTTATTTATCAGCCAGCATATTTTCCGCGAAATCCTGAATGGCCTTTGCCGCCTGCTCATAGGTCATCTGTGTGGTATTGATGCACAGATCGTAGTTCTGCATGTTCTCCCATTCCTGACCGGTAAAATAGCGATAGTAATCGCGGCGGTACTTGTCCGTCTTGGTGATGAACTTATCCGCTGTCTTCCAGTCGATCTTCTGACGGTTCATCTCTTTCTCAATACACTTTTCCCGGGATGCGTAAATGTACACACGAACCAGTCCCGGCTTGTCGCGAAGCACATAATCTGCCGCGCGGCCAATGACCACATAGTTAGACTCGTCCGCCAGCTCGCGGAGCACCTTAGCCTGATAGTTGAACAGGTTATTGTTCGAGGTGAAATCCTCCTTCTCCGGCGGGATCAGGCCTCCTGTATATACCTTCTGGGACGCCCGGAACAAAAGGCTCTGCTTCTGATCCTCATCCGCCCTGGCGAACAGCTCCTCGCTGATGCCGCTGTCGTCTGACGCCAGTCTTAAGATATTCCGGTCATAAATCTCCACGCCCAGATTCTTTGCAAGAATTTTTCCGATAGAGGTCGCCCCGCTTCCGCAGGTTCTGGTGATTGCAATTACGAATTTATCCATATACAAGCCTCCTCTTTTCTCCGCTTATAGGTATTTTTATTGTAGTTTTTTTTCGGGAGTTTGTCAATTGTTCCCGGGAAATCGGAGATTTTTTCTGCGCCCGGACGAATTCTGTTTGGCTTGTCAAATGTCGCGCGCTCTGCTATTATCAGATTAGCATTGGTACTCTGTTTTTACAGAAGAAAGGATTTCCTTTTATGAATCATATAAACACAAAATTTCGGCAGCTTTCCGTGCCCGCCGCCGTTCTTGTCTCACTGGGCGCGGCCCTTTTTCTGGCGCTGGCGCTGGAGATTGGTGTTTTTCAGTTTTCTTATTTTACACAGTCCTTCGGGGATTATCCTGAAACCGCCATGGATCTTTCGGCGGAAGCAGGCTGGAACGGTGAGGCTCTGGCCCTGCTGCCGGACAATCCATCCGTATCCTTCGACAATCTTTCCCTGCCGGTCCGCAGCGTAACGGTGGTCACAGCCGGTTCCGCCAAAGTGCTTTCCGGAAATGTGGGAATCTGCGACGCGGCCACTTCATCCAAGACCACCGGAGCCGGAAGCTTTACCGTCAATCCCGGCGGCCGGGAAAATATCTTTACTGTACGCCTCCACAGCCATGGGGATCTGAACCGGCTCCGCCTG
>CAKROP010000346.1 GCA_934373375.1 uncultured Anaerosacchariphilus sp. | reverse complement strand
TTCTGATATCTACAATTACTCTTCGCCGTCCCAGCAGTAGGTGCATATCTTACTCTTGTCCAGGCCGGTGGCTTCGATGAGGTCGTCCAGGCGGTTGAAGCGCAAAGTAGTGAAGTTTAGCTGCTTGCGGATTTCTTCCTGCATGGCTTCGTAGCGGGCGGACTCAGGGTCGGCGTATTCCTTCAGGATCTCGTTGGTGACATGGCCGTTTTCCAGCTTTTCGATGACACGGCGGGAGATCAGCTCCATTTCCGAGGTGGAGCGGGAGAAGTTCAGGTATTTGCAGCCGTACAGGATGGGCGGACATGCAGGACGGATATGGACTTCTTTGGCTCCGCTGTGGTACAGAAATTCGGTGGTCTCACCCAGCTGGGTGCCGCGGACGATGGAGTCGTCAATGAGCAGCAGGCTCTTACCTTCGATCAGGTCGTGGACCGGGATCAGCTTCATTTTCGCGATCAGGTTCCGTTTGCTCTGGATCGTGGGCATGAAGGAGCGGGGCCAGGTGGGGGTGTATTTAATAAAGGGACGGGAAAATGGGATTCCCGAGGCGTTGGAATAGCCGATGGCGGCTGCCAGACCGCTGTCGGGGACGCCTGCGACGGTGTCGGGCTTGACGTTATCCCGCTTGGCCATCAGTTCACCGCTGCGGTAGCGCATTTTTTCGACGCTCAGGCCCTCGTAGGTGCTGGACGGGTAGCCGTAATAGACCCACAGGAAGGTGCAGATCTTCATGTCCTTGCCGGGGGTAATGAGGGTTTTATAGCCGTCCGGGGTGATGATATCTACCTCGCCGGATCCCAGAACATGGGCGGTGTCGTAGCCCAGGTTCAGATAGGCAAAATCTTCGAAGGAGACACAGTAGGCCTCCTCTTTCTTTCCGATGACCAGGGGTGTTCGTCCCAGACGGTCACGGGCCGCGTAGATGCCTTTCGGGGTTAGAATCAGAAAGCTTAAAGAGCCGTCGATCTGTTCCTGGGCATAGCGGATGCCATCGATCAGGTTCAGCTTCTGGTTGATGAGGGCTGCCACCAGTTCAGTGGGATTGATGTCGCCGCCGCTCATTTCCAGAAAATGTGCATTTCCACGATCAAAGATCTGTTTGGTCAGTTCCTTTGCGTTATTGATGCGGCCTACGGTGGTGATAGCGAAGGTGCCGTGGTGGGAACGTACAAGAAGCGGCTGAGGCTCGTAGTCGGAGATACAGCCGATGCCCAGGTTTCCCTTCATTTCCTGCATGTCCCGGTCGAATTTAGTACGGAACGGGGTATTCTCGATGTTGTGGATGGCGCGGTCGAAGCCATTTTCACCATAGACGGCCATACCGCCCCGGCGTGTTCCCAGATGGGAATGGTAGTCGGTTCCGAAAAATAAGTCAAACAAACAGTCGCTCTTGGATGCGACGCCAAATAATCCTCCCATAATTTCTCCCTTTTTCTTCTTTATAATATAGTAAAAAATGATGTGCCAACATATATAACGGTAGCACAGATTAGCGCATAAGTCCAGAAGTTAGAGGAAAAATGGCATATTTATCATTATATGAACGAAAAGCTTGTTTTTACACATTTTTTTCAAATTTTGCATTGATGAAAATACAATTTTGTAGTATACTAAGCACGATCCTAAAAATATCATGTAAAGTGAGGAGATAATCATGGCATTAGTTACAACAACAGAGATGTTTAAGAAAGCCTATGAAGGCGGCTACGCTATCGGTGCTTTCAACGTAAACAACATGGAGATCGTTCAGGCTATCACAGAGGCAGCTGGAGAGCTGAAGTCCCCGGTTATTCTGCAGGTTTCCGCAGGCGCAAGAAAGTATGCAAACGCTACTTATCTGAGAAAGCTTGTTGAGGCAGCAGTTATCGAGAACCCGGATATTCCGATCGCTCTGCATCTGGATCACGGCGCAGATTTCGATATCTGCAAGTCCTGTGTAGACGGTGGATTTACTTCCGTTATGATCGATGCATCCAAGTATCCGTTCCAGGAGAACATCGAGATCACAAAGAAGGTTGTTGAGTATGCACATGCTCACGGCGTAGTAGTAGAGGCAGAGCTTGGTAAGCTTGCTGGTATCGAGGATGATGTAAAGGTTTCCGCTGAGGATTCTTCTTATACACAGCCGGAAGAGGTTGAGGAGTTCGTTGACAAGACTGGTGTTGACTCTCTGGCAATCGCTATCGGTACAAGCCACGGCGCATTCAAGTTCAAGCCGGGCACAAAGCCGCAGCTTCGTTTCGATATCCTGCATGAGATCGAGAAGAAGATCCCGGGATTCCCGATCGTTCTTCACGGCGCTTCCAGCGTACCGCAGGAGTATGTAAAGATCATCAACGAGAACGGCGGAGCTCTGAAGGACGCTATCGGTGTTCCGGAGGATCAGCTGCGTGAGGCTGCAAGATCTGCAGTTTGCAAGATCAACATCGACTCCGACCTTCGTCTTGGCCTGACAGCAGGTATCCGCGAGGTTATGAACGCTCATCCGGATTACTTCGATCCGAGACAGTACCTGACCGTAGCTCGTCAGAACGTAAAGGATGTTGTTGCTCACAAGATTCAGGACGTACTGGGAAGCGCAGGAAAGGCTTAAGTCTTACTG
>CAKROP010000345.1 GCA_934373375.1 uncultured Anaerosacchariphilus sp. | reverse complement strand
GGATGCTGTCAGATTTCGGTGTTACAACCTTGCCGTCTTTGGTTACGAACAGGAAGTTTGCTCCGCCTGTCTCCTCTACGTTGGTTCTGGTCGCTGCATCCAGATACAGGTTCTCATCAAAGCCCTCCTGATGCGCGGTTACGATAGCGTGCATACTCATGGCATAGTTCAGACCTGCCTTGATGTGGCCTGATCCATGGGGCGCCGCACGGTCAAAATCAGATACCTTGATGGTAAGGGGCTTTACGCCGCCCTTGAAGTACGGTCCTACCGGAGTACCGAATACACGGAACTGATACTCGTCAGCCGGCTTTACGCCGATAACCGGGTTGGTTCCGAACATATACGGACGGATATACAGGGTTGCGCCTGTTCCGTAAGGCGGTACATAGGCTTCATTTGCCTTTACTGTCTGTACAACTGCATCTACAAAACGATCCTCCGGGAATACCGGCATCTCCAGACGCTTTGCAGACTGAACCATACGCTCTGCGTTCAGGTCCGGACGGAAGATAACCGTCTTGCCCTGCTCTGTAGTGTATGCCTTCATACCCTCAAATACAGTCTGCGCGTACTGCAGAACGCCTGCACACTCATTCAGGACTACATTTGCGTCGTCGGTGAGACCGCCCTCATCCCATGCGCCATCCTTAAAGTTGGATACGTAGCGCTTATCTGTCTGTACGTAACCAAAACCGATATTTGACCAGTCTAAATTTTTCTTTTCCATGTCAAAGCTCCTCCTTACACTCATTCAGTAATTTCCTGATTTTCCTTTGGGGATTCCTGAAAACTCACTCCAGCCGTATGCCTGTATTCACACGGCTGCCGCGGTCTTACCCGTACTGAACTTTAATTTTTTATATTATAGATCAGTTTCTTTGATACTGCAATGAGAAAAAGTGTGAAATTTCCTATTTTTTTCGTTCGTATTTACAGAAGGTGAACTCCAGGTCGAAATAGGTCTTCTCGTCGCTCTCACCGGTCAGCTCCCACTCCGGATCCTCCTCCAGGTTCGGGAACCAGGCGTCAGCCATGTATTCATGATCGATGCGGGTCACATGGGCCACGTCGCAGTAGGGCAGGAACTGCCTGTAAATGGTGTCGCCGCCGATGACATATACGTCCTCCGGCGGGTACTCGCTGATAAGCTCCAGCGCCTCTTCTACCGTGTGAACCACCTCTGCGCCCTTCACCTTGTATTCCGGATTCCGGGTCAGCACGATGTTTGTGCGGTTCTTTAAGGGAAGACCGTTCGGGAAGGTCTCCAGGGTCTTGCGGCCCATTACTACCACTTTTCCGGTGGTGGTGGTGCGGAAGAACTTCATGTCCTCCGGGATGCTGACCAGCAGCTTGTTCTGGTAGCCGATGGCCCAGTTTTTATCTACGGCAACGATTAAATTCATAAATCAGCGTCTCCTTTTACATATTTTTACATAAAATACTCTCTTGTACACAACAGTCGCAGGTATTTTTTAAGGAAATTCCTTACACTGCGATCGGAATATCTTTAATCTGCGGCTCTGTCTCATACCCTTCCACATGCAGATCATCTGTGGTAAACGCGTAGAAATCCTTCACCTCCGGGTTCAGCCATACCTTCGGCGCCGGATGCTCCGGTCTTGTGATTAGCTCCTTAATGATATCCACATGGCGGTCATAGATATGCGCGTCCGCTATCACATGCAGCAGCTCGCCCGGCACCATATCGCAGACCTGCGCCACCATCATCAGCAAAATGGCGTACTGGCACACATTCCAGTTATTGGCCGCCAGCACATCCTGGGATCGCTGGTTCAGCACCATATTCAACACCAGCCTGTCCTGTCCCGGCTTCTTGGTCACATTGTATGTGACGCCGTAAGCGCAGGGATACAGATGCATCTCGCTCAAATCCGAGAACACATAGGTATTCGTCATAATCCGGCGGCTGTAGGGATTCTGCTTCAGATCGAAAAGCACCCGATCCATCTGATCCATATCGCCCTCCTTGTAATGACTCTTCACGCCAATCTGGTAGCCATAGGCCTTGCCGATGGATCCGGTCTCATCGGCCCACTCGTCCCAGATATGACTGTTCAGGTCGTGGATGTTGTTGGACTTCTTCTGGTAAATCCAGAGGATCTCGTCCATACAGCTTTTAAGCCCCGTCCTTCGAAGCGTCAGCGCCGGAAACCCCTTCGACAAATCATAACGGTTCACCACGCCAAACTTCTTAATCGTATAGGCAGAAGTTCCGTCCTCCCATTTAGGACGCACCTTCTCCCCCTCGGTGCTGGTGCCGTTCTCGATGATGTCCCGGCACATCTCTTTAAATATCTGATCTGCATAACTCATGCGGTATCTTCCTCCCTGCCGCTCAACGCGGCCTTTCTGAATCGTAATCCCCTTTCGCTGTTTTCTATTATAGGAAATAATCGGCCTGTTTACAAGGGTTTGCACCCTATCGGAAATTTTTTTGACTTTTTTTAAAAAACCTGTTGACAAATGAGACGAAATCCTGTAAGATACAACATGTCGCTGATGAACAACAGCCGACACAACTGATGCGATAGTGGCGTAGTTGGTAACGCGCGACCTTGCCAAGGTCGAGACCGCGGGTTCGAGCCCCGTCTATCGCTCT
>CAKROP010000344.1 GCA_934373375.1 uncultured Anaerosacchariphilus sp. | reverse complement strand
GGATGCCCTTCAGAATCTCGATGGTCTCTTCCTCAGTGGGCTCCTCCACGGTAATGGGCTGGAACCTGCGCTCCAGGGCCGCGTCCTTCTCAATGTGCTTGCGGTACTCCTCTACGGTGGTGGCGCCGATGATCTGAAGCTCCCCCCGCGACAGCGCCGGTTTCAGGATGTTGGCTGCGTCCATGGCGCCTTCCGCGCCGCCTGCGCCGATCAGCGTGTGCAGCTCATCGATAAAGAGCAGGATATCCCCTGCGCCCCGCACCTCGTCCATGACATTTTTAATACGCTCCTCGAACTCACCCCGGTACTTGGTACCTGCCACCATACCGGAGAGATCCAGGGTCAGAAGCCGCTTGCCCCGCACGGAATCCGGTACGGCTCCATCCACAATCCGCTGGGCCAGTCCTTCTACAATGGCGGTCTTGCCCACGCCAGGCTCACCGATGAGACAGGGATTGTTCTTGGTTTTCCGGCTTAAGGTCTGAATCAGACGGCTGATCTCCTGATCCCGTCCCACACAGGGATCCAGCTTATGCTCGAAAGCCAGAAAGGTCAGATCCCTCGTATACTGATGCAGGGTCGGTGTTCCTCTTCCCTGCATCCTGGCGCTGCGGGCCGCTTCCTCCCGATATATCTGGCCGGTTCTTCCCATGGAATCCAGAAGGGCGGAGTACAGCTCCTTCACATTGACCTCCATGGTGTTCAGAAGACGGCTGGCCGCGCACTCCACGTCCTTGAGCATGGCAATCAGGATGTGCTCGGTTCCGGTCTTCTCCTCGTGGAACCGGGCTGCCTCCTGCTCCGCTTCATAAAGCACCTTTTCCGCCCGTGGCGTAAAGCCGCTGCGCTCCCCCAGGGCCACGCCGCCCTCCGGGGAAATAAGCTCTCTTATCAGCTCCTGCACTGTGCTTTCCTCGACTTTTCGCTCTGCCAGAAGCTCTGCTGCCGCGCAGGAGTCTTCCCGGAGCAGCGCAATCAGGATATGCTCCGTTCCCACATAGCTCTGTCCGCACTCTGCGGACACCTTTTTCGCCTGCTTCAGCACATGGGCCGCTTTGTCCGTATAATTTTCAAACATATTTTATCACTTCCTTCTGTCTGCTATCGCAACTGCAAAGTCAGGCGGGGTTTTCGCGCCCCGCCTTCTTTTCTTCTGTCATTTCATTATAAATTCAGATCGTCCAGATCCAGGATTTCGATGTCCAGATCATCGTCCGCGTCTGCCGGCTCTTCTGCTTTCGCTTTCTCAGCCTTCGATTTCTCAGCCTTCTTTGGTTCTTCCGCCGCCTCGTCCAGGGCGCTCAGATCAATCTTCGGCAGATTGGCTGTCAGGCTCAGATCACTCTCGTCATAGGCTGCCTTGTCGTACACGGCGTCGTCGTAAGCACTCTCGCCGCTGTAATCCTCGTCCTCTTCCGCCCATTTTTTCGACTTTTCAGAACGCTTTTTCTTTACATCCTCTACGAAATCATCGAAGTCATCCTCGTCGTCTTCGTATTCTTCCTCATCGCGCTTTCTGCGTCCAAAGAGACCACGGCGCTTCTTCGGCTTCTCATCCTCTTCGAACTCGTCGTCCTCTTCCTCGTCCTGCTCCTCACTGTCATCGGAAATGTCGCCGTCGTCCTCATTGTCATCATCCTCGTATTCGTAACCCGCGTTGCGGCTCTTTACCGCGAATACGATGGTCAGAATCAGAAGAATGACACTCAAAACGCCCAGGCCAATCATAATGTACAGGCGCTGCTGCAGGCTTTTCGCCGTGGTGGATTTCAGGGTAGTCAGCTCATTTTGCAGAGAAGTCACCAGACCCTGCTGGCCAAACTGTCCCAGATCCTGCTGGAAGGTCTCCTCAGACGGATCGTACCAGTACCAGCCGGTGCTGCCGTCTTCCTTTGCCGCCCAGACCAGATAGAACTGATCCGTGGCCGTACTCTGATATGCCGTGTAAGTCTGATCCCCCACGCTGACGCTGGTCTGCTCCATGGAATCCGCGCCCGTATACGCCTCGGCAGGCTCCTGAATGGTATAAGCTCCTGCGGAAATGCTTCCGGTCTCACCGCCATCGCTTTCCTCCGGCTGCTCCTCACTCTCCGCGGGCTGCTCCTCCGCCGGATCCTCGGTCTCCGATACAGACAGCAGGTCAGAACGAATCCAGCCTGTCTTCTGAGCGCCATCCAGCGTAAAGCTGATCTGATACCAGGTCTTGCCGCCACTCTCGGCCTCATCAGTAATGTCTACTATCGTATCGATAGGCAGGGAGCACACCTTCTGTCCCTCTGCGTCGGCTGTGGCGCGAACGCGGGATCCGTCCGTGGTAATAGTTCCGGTCCGGGCCGCCTCGCCGGTGATGCCTGTACTGAAAATCAGGACGCCCGCCGCCAGCGCAGCCAGAACTCCTGTGTATCTCTTCTTCATGCTTTTATCCTCCATATATCTTGTGGTTTATAAAATCCCTTATCCTCACAATATTGATCTCATTATAATCGTATTGTAAGGCCTTGTCAAATGACAGATTGTGGCGAAAAAGTGAAAAGACGGGAGCTTTTCCGCTCCCGTCTGCAGCTTTTTATCTCTGTTTTACGCCTCGTCAATGGCCTTACCAATATCACTTCTGCAATAAGCCTTCTCAAATCCCACCAGCTTCACTGCCTCATAG
>CAKROP010000343.1 GCA_934373375.1 uncultured Anaerosacchariphilus sp. | reverse complement strand
CTATAAGTATGAGACGAGGCAGGACTGGATGCATATGGATGAGGCGGCAAGTGTTTCGAGTAATAAAAGTGTGGTGGAAGTATATAAGGATAATTGGCAAGCAGAATATTGGTGTGGTGCTGAGCTGGTAACGCTTTACCATAATTTGAGTAAACAGGACAGAGTGATTTCGAAATTCAGAGTATATGCGGAAAATATAGAAGAAAATTATGAGGCAAAAATAAAGTATAGGGTGGATTCTTCATATAATCAGGTACCTATAGGAATGGAAAATTATGGATGGGGAGGCACGGGGAAGATAACAATTGCGCTGGATGACCTATCTCCGGAAAATCCGAACGAGGACAGAGTAGAACTTGAATTCAAAGAGGGCGCTGCGAAGGAGTGGTGTTTTGAATCAATTGAGCCGGGAGAATCCGTGCAGTGTGCCTGTCTGCCATTGGACAGCTTAAAGATTATTTGCAAGGAAACATTGGATGAACCAGTAGCGTATATAGCGAAATTTAATATAGAAATGGAAAACGGGGAACCACATAAACAGGAATGTGGATTAAGGGTGTATCCGGACCGGATAGAGGTAAATGGAAGCGACGTAAAAGGATGTGGGGCGAAAGAATATGTTATCTGTGTTGATACAGCAGAAAGTAGCTGGAGCAGGGAATTTTATACTACGCAGATACTTCCGGCAGGAGAGACAGTAAGGCTCCCTATTTGTATCGTGCCGAAAATGTCCTGTACAATGTCGGTACGGATAGAATTTGAAACAATGGACGGGGAAGTCATCCAGGCGGAACCTCTGGATCATGCGGTATTTACAGTTCCATATTATGAAGGAAATATGGAGAGATATATAGATGGATTGAAACTGGTTTGGGAGGACGGGGATAGTAATAAAATTGTGTATTTCCCATTTGAGAAGGTGACGGCAATACTGCCCCCAAAATGAGTGTCAGGTTGCATTGTCTTAAATCTATTGCCGATACTACGTATTTTAAATGTGTTTCATCGGTTTTTGAATCTTCCATTAAGCTCCACAAACATATACAATAGGATTATCCAATACAACGCCTATACGGAGCAATTCCTATGTATAATGAAAATTTCTGTATCCGAAGAATTAAAGAACTGATGAAAAAGAATGGCGATACGTTATATCGGTTATCAAAACGATCCGGTGTTTCGCTGTCTACGCTTGCGTCCATGTTTGAAAAGAATACGGATCCGCGTGTGGAGACCATTGAGAAAATCTGTGCTGCCTGTGATATTACGGTTTCGCAATTTTTTGATCAGTCTTCTACGGATTTGACTGCAAATCAGCGCAGACTTTTTACGTCGTTCAATTCCCTGAATCCTGAGCATCAGCGAATGGTGATTTCCTATTCCAGCTTTTTGGAGCACGAGGAGCGGAGAAGCTGGTAAATCTGAATGGATTATATTGTGCGTGAACAAAAGCCGGGCAAAATGGCAAGCCCGGCTTCTATTTTTGAGATAAGGTTTTGATACTACGTGCTTTAAAGCTGTTTCGTTGGCTTTTCGCTCTTTCCAAGGTCCGGCTATCTCCATACAATAAACTTATTATAGAATTACGTTTTAAAATATTTTAATGGGAGTTTATTGTATGGATAATGAAAACTTCTGCTCCAGGCGAATACAGGAATTAATGGGAAAAAGCGGGTACAATACATACCTTCTTTCCAAATATTCAGGCGTTTCCATGTCATCGCTTTTGGCAATACTTGAGAAAAACGCGCAGCCCCGCGTGGGAACCATTGAGAAAATTTGTGCAGCCTTTGATATTACCATCTCACAGTTTTTTGATCGTTCGTCGCCGGATTTATCAAAAAATCAGCATAAGCTGCTGGCGTCCTTTAATTCTCTGGATAAAAAGCATCAGCGGCAGGTCATCGCCTATTCCGGATTTCTGGAGCGGGAAGAGGAATGGAGCCGGTATAATAAAAAATAAGGGTCGGTACTACACCGACCCTTCCTTCTTAAATACAACCAATATTGTCTTAAGCAAAATCTTAATATCCAATCCCACACTCCAATTACTGATATACTGGGTATCGAGCTTCACAACTTCTTCGAAGTCGGTGATGTCGCTGCGGCCGCTGACCTGCCACATGCCGGTGATGCCGGGTTTGATGGCCAGGCGGGCGCGGTGGTGGAGCTCGTACTCACTGACCTCGCCGATGAGGGGCGGGCGTGTGCCGACAATACTCATGTCACCCTTCAGCACATTGAAAAACTGGGGAAATTCATCCAGGCTGGTACTGCGGATAAAGCTGCCGATGCCGGTCTTTTTCGTGCCATCCGGCAGGATTTTATTGCCGATGACCCGGGGATCAAAATCCATCTTGAACATTTTGGCGTCGCCAAGTTTATTCTGAGCCATCAGAGCGGCTTTACGTTCCTCGGCGTCCAGATACATGCTGCGGAACTTGTACATTTTGAATTTCTTACCATTTTTCCCCACACGCTCCTGTGAGAAGAAAATCGGACCCGGAGAGCTGATATAGATGGCCGGGGCCACGAAAATAAATACGATGCCGGTCAGCAGGCAGCCAACAAGGCCCCCTGCGATATCCATGGCGCGCTTAATAAAGAGCTGCTTGGCGGAAACGAAGGTCATGCTGGTGGTCAGCACGGTGTAGCTG
>CAKROP010000342.1 GCA_934373375.1 uncultured Anaerosacchariphilus sp. | reverse complement strand
GGGCGTTTCCGCGAATAAACGCGCAGTGGCGCACTTCCGTATCCTTGCCAATGATGCAGGGACCGGTGATGGACGCAGTGGGCGCCACCTTTGCGGAGCGGGCAATCCAGATGTTCTCTCCGCGTTTCTCATACTCCTCCTCGCTGAGTGTCGCGCCCAGCTCCAGAATAAAATCGTGAATCTTCGGCAGGGCCTCCCAGGGGTAGGTGACGCTCTCAAGAAGGGGCGCAGCCAGGGTTTCACTTAAGGTATACAGCTCTTTTACTTCCAATGCTTTCATTTCTTCTTCGTCTCCTTTTTCTCGCTTTTCTGGGTTTTATAAAAACGGGCGGACGCGTCAAAGCAGGGGCGTAAGGCCCTGCGGTAATCGGCGGCAAGCACCGCCTGCGTCTTATCCGTAATGTACTTTTCCAGCTTCTGCATGTAATAGTCTTCGGTAATGCTTCCTTCGGCCATCTGGGTCAGTCCCTTCTCCCAGCTGGCTGTCAGCTCCGGGTTCAAAAGTCCGTAGATGGAAGCCCGCACCACGTCGAAAATCATTTCCCCCAGAAGGGTCGGCGTGATAATCTGGGTCTTTTTATTCAGGGCAATGTACTTATTATTGACTAACTTTTTCAGAATCTCAGCCCGGGTAGCGCTGGTGCCGATGCCGCTGCCCTTGATTTGTGCCCGCAGCTCTTCATCCTCAATAAGCTGACCGGCGTTTTCCATGGCCAGAATCATGGAGCCGGAGTTATACCGCTTGGGCGGCGACGTCTCGCCCTCTTTGATGTGGAAGCCGCTGACTTCCACGGAATCACCCTTTTTCAGATGCTTCAGGAGCTCCAGGAATTCTGCGTCCACACGCACATCCTCGGTCTCCTCATTTTCCGCGTCAGCCTTCTTCTTTGCAGCCTCCGCTGCGCCCTGGGACAGCACCTTCAGATATCCTTCGTTCAACAGCACCTTGAAGCCGGAGAAGAACCGCTCGCCCCGCACCTCGGTTACTAACTGCACCTTCTGATATTCCGCCGCCGGATAAAAGATGGCCAGGAAACGCCGGGCAATTACCTCATAGATCTGCTCGGATACCGGATTCAGACTTCGAAGCGCTGAGAGCCCCTGCCCCGTCGGCACGATAGCGTAGTGGTCTGTAATCTGCTTGTCATTGACATAGCGGGTCTTGGCGATGCCTTTCCAGGCCGTACCATTCAGAACCTCCTGCGCGTACTCCGACAGCTTTCCGTAAGAACGTAAGCCTCCGATATTTTTATAAATCTCCTTTGCCACGGCGCTGGACAGCACACGGGCGTCCGTTCGGGGATACGTCACCAGCTTTTTCTCATAGAGCTCCTGCACCACCCGCAGAGTTTCGTCGGGACTCAGCTTAAAACGCCGGGAGCATTCATTCTGAAGCTCTGCCAGATTAAATAAAAGCGGCGGATTTTTCTTTTCCTTTTTCCGCTCCATGGACGTAAGCACTGCCCGCACCGGCTTTTCTTCTTCCAGAAAATGAATCAGGCTCTCCGCGTCCTCCTTCTTCTTATATCCGTTTTCCTTATATAGCTTATGCGGCTCGCAGTAAGCGGAACCCGATACCGCCCGCCATTCACCCTCAAAGCTGCGGCCATGGAGTCCGAAATCTCCCAACACCCGATAAAAAGGCGTCTTTACAAACTCCCGGATCTCCCGCTCTCTGCGCACCACCATGCCCAACACACAGGTCATCACGCGGCCCACGGAAATAACCGTATAGCGGGTATTCAGATAGTTGGAAATGGTGTCGCCGTATTTGAGGCTTAAGAGGCGGGAAAAATTGATGCCCATCAGGTAATCCTCTTTGGCGCGCAGGTAAGCGGCGCTGGCCAGATTGTCGTATTCAGACAGATCCTTTGCCTCGCGGATACCGCGTAAAATCTCTTCCTCTGTCTGGGAATCAATCCAGACCCTGCGGCGCTTTTTCCCTTTGACGCCGGCCATCTGCTCCACCAGACGGTAAATATATTCTCCCTCCCGCCCCGAGTCGGTGCAGACGTAGATGGTCTCCACGTCCGACCGGTTCAGAAGGCCGCTTACAATGGTATACTGCTTTTTCACCGAAGGAATGACCTCATACTTGAATTCCTTCGGCAGAAACGGCAAGGTGCTGAGACTCCATTTTTTCAGGCGCTCGTCGTAGACCTCCGGGTAGCTCATGGTCACCAGATGACCGACGCACCAGGTCACGATAGCGTCCTCACCCTCCAGATAGCCGTCCCTTCTGGCAGTCTGAAGTCCCAGCGCCCTGGCAAATTCCTGGGCCACGCTGGGCTTCTCTGCGATATATAGTGATTTTGACATAAGTTCTCGCTTTCTATGTAATGTCCCCGGCTGCCCGGAAGACTATGGCTATTCTAACACATCTGCCATGAATCTGGCAATGTCTTTCGGAATGGGTGCCTCGATGTGGATAGGTTCTCCGGTGAAAGGCTGGCAGAAATCCAGGCTGACGGCGTGAAGGGCCGTCCTGTCCATCCGTGTTCCGCACCCTTCCTGTGCCTTCGCCCTGCTTTCCGGCCTGGCGCTGCCGACTACGTTTCCATACAGAGCATCACCTGCCAATGAACAGCCAATGCTTTGCATATGCACCCGGATCTGATGAGTGCGGCCTGTCTTCAGGCGCAGCTCCAAAAGGGCTGTATTTTTAT
>CAKROP010000341.1 GCA_934373375.1 uncultured Anaerosacchariphilus sp. | reverse complement strand
TCCTCAATAACCGTATCAGCGAGAAATCCATGTATCACCGGGACGTGTGCAAGCTGGGCGCGGAATATCTGATGGAACATATTAAGAAAAATATGATCATCGGTACCGGATGGGGTGACAGTCTGGCTGTTCTTGTAAAAATGCTGCAGCCTCTGGATTTGAATCCGGATATCGTCCAGCTCATGGGATCCGTTACCTGCGAATCTATCAGCAGCACGCCCCAGGCGGTTGTCACCTCTCTGGCCGAGGTGTTTCACGGACATGCGGATTTCTTAAATCTGCCGCTCTATATCCCCAACGACTACGTGCGGGAAGCCCTCTGCAATGACGCCAACAATTCTGTGATTCTGAAAAAGGGAATTTTCTGCGATAAGGTGATTGCCAGCATCGGAACCATGGGGAAGATTCGGGAAAGCGATTACTGGCGGGGCAGTATGCCGCATGAGATTTATAAGGATCTGGTGGAAAAGGGCGCCTGCGGATCCATTCTGGGCCGTTTCTTCGACGCCAATGGGCAGGAACTCTCCTGCGAATGGAATGAGAAATCCATCAGCCTGTCCATTCAGCAGCTCCGCAACATCTCCGACGTGGTGATCGTAGCCTCCCCAGTGTCCAAAGCGCCTGCGCTTATGGCCGCCCTGAAGGGAAACTTTATCAATACGTTAATTACGGATGGCACGACGGCCACCCGTATCTTAAACGAAGCAAAATAATTTTAAAATATATCTTTGGACAGCTTCTTCACACTGTCATACAGCGCGTTCATCTGCCGCTGTTTCCGAAGATAAATATCTGCATGGGCAGGATTGGGAACGTATGTTTCCACCTGCTCATTTTCTTTGGCTGTACTGATGGCCTCTGTGTGGGTCGTGTAGATTTCCAGCGCTACTGCGGCGTTCGCCCAGGCACCCAGAGCGGTTTGCTCAGCGCTGGATTGATTATGCGTCAGCGCCTTCTGGTACACGTCCGCCTGCATCTGGTCGAACTCCGGGAACTTGGTGAGTCCGCCGCCGATCAGCAGTTTGTCAATGGTTCCCACGTAACTCTCCACGATGTCCAGGTTATTCTTTGCTTCCAGAGCAATGGCTTCCAGAATCGCCCGTGCCATATCAGCCCTTGTGGTATTCAGCCCCAGATTTACGAAGCAGCCTTTGGCGTCCGCGTTCCAGTCGGGCGTTCCCCTGCCCTGGAAATAAGGCAGCGCCAGACAGTCATTGGCTCCCGGCGGGCTCTGCTTCACCGCTTCATTGATGCGCTCGAAGGGCTTCTCATCTCCTTCGCTGTCCGCGAACAGATTGGCCTTCGCCCAGTTATAAAGGGCCGCACAGGTCAGCATACTGCTCTCCAATACGTATTTGCCCGGAATCGCGTGGACACCGCAGATGATGTTATTAGTCAGGTTGTCCGGCACTTTTTCGCTGTAGCCCAGCATAAAGGCTCCGGTTCCGGTGGTAATCTCCAGACTGCCCGGTGCGGTCACGCCATGCCCTAAGGCCGCACACTGCTGATCGCCGCCTGCGGATACGAAAGGCGTTCCCGCCACAAGACCGGTTTTCGCTGCAAATTTCTCCGTCACTGTACCAATCACGGTACCCGGCTCCCGTAGCTCGCAGAGCTTGCCCGACTCGATTTCAAAGATATCCAGAAGCTTTGGATCCCACTGGCGGGTCCGCACATTCATCAAAAGGCTGCGGCTGCCGTAGGTGTGATCGGTCCGGTACTCTCCGGTAATCTCATGGGTAATAAAGTCCGCGATGGTGCAGAATTTATGGGTTTTCTCATAGATCTCCGGCGCGTTTCGGCGCACCCAGGTCATCTTGGTTCCGGAAAATACGGTATTGATCCTGGCTCCGGTCAGCTTGTAGATAGCCTTTTCCATGCCCCGGAATTCATCGACGATCTCCTTATTGCGCTTATCCTGCCACATGATGGCGGGCATTAGCGCGTGGCCATCCTTATCCACCGGTATTACGCTGGAGCGCTGGCTCGTCAGAGCCAGCCCGCCAATCTTTAAATTTTCTTTTTCACAGTAATCCGCAGCCGCCCGGCCGATTTCCACGATAGTATCCGACCAGTCGGAAGCGTCCTGCTCCGCATGGGTTCCATCAATGAAATGCACCTGATAGGGAATCTGATGGCAGAAAATTTCCGTTCCCTTCTCATCATACAGGACACCGCGGATACTTGAGGTTCCCACATCAATTACTAAAATATTCATAGGCGTTGCCCCCTGTTTATACTCCGATACCGGATTGCTCCGTGCTCAGATGTGATTTGCCACCTCAAACGCATCCCAGATAGCATACATGATATTGGACACCTTTCCTGCATCTCCCAGCAGATACAGATCCGCCACGTCGAATTCCAGCTCATGATAAAGCTCGTCCGCGCTGCGGTAGCCTACGGAGAGGATGACGCTGTCTGCGTCCAGCTTCTCTGCTTTTCCATCGGTCTCGTAGCTGACTGCGCCGTTCTGGAAACCGGTTACCTTCGCGTTGCAGATGATATCTACGCCGTGGAAGGGAAGCAGCTCCTCCAGCATCTCCTTGTTTGCGGAGCAAATGGGGCCGTTCACTGCCATAATCTTCGGCAGGGCCTCCAGAATCGTAACCTTCTTGCCCTTCTGGGCCAGGTCCAGAGCCATCTCGCAGCCTACCAGGCCGCCGCC
>CAKROP010000340.1 GCA_934373375.1 uncultured Anaerosacchariphilus sp. | reverse complement strand
CTCCTTTTCTCCAATTTCTGTCATTGATATGTTACAATTTTCCTGCAGTATCTTCTGCTTTTCTTTCGCACTCATCTCATCAGACAGTAGAACACTCAGCATCTGAATCAGGCTACCGTCCTTTGCACCTTCTGGAACAGTCAGACCGACTATTATCACATTGATCAAATCATAGTTTTCCTGCACTTCATGTGCTTCGCCCAGTACATTTTTCTCCTGAAACTGATAAGCTGTAATCGTATTCTGCCACTTTTTCGGCGGACTCAGGCAGATCCAGACGCTGTACACCTTCCGCAGTTTATCGTAATGGGCTTTTGTAAATACCGTACCATACTGAGCAGAAATCATTCTGCTTCCATAGTAGATGCCACGCTTGACCAATGGATATCCAGGCCAGAATTCCCGCTGAGCTTCCACATTGATAATCAGGCGTACGCGCTCCCCTGTAGATGGCGCGATCGAATGGAAACGGACATCGTAGTATACCGTTCCCTCGTTGATACTTTTATCTTCTGTATTTGCGCCGCCTATCCGCAAAGCATTCGTCTCGTTTGGATGCACCGACAATTCTGATATTTCCGGCTCCCCTTCGATATACTTCGCAGCGATTTCCTCCACATCCAAATTCTGATATTCTTCCATCGTATATTTCATAATCCAGGCCAGAATCGGTTTGTACGAAATCAGCTGTTTGCTATAAGCGTCATAAGAAGCCTTTGCCTCCGCCATGCGGATATTCAACGCAAGTGTGTTTTCTTTTGGTTCCATTTTTACCATGGGATTCCTCCTTCATATTACATGGATTTGTAGATAAATTCAATATTCTATACAGGATTTCTCTTTGGTAAAAATAGTTTTGCATCGTTTTTCGGGAATTCCGGAGAGATAGCTCCAATGAATTACAGATTTTCGATAGATGGATCTTAGCATATCTGTAGCTGCTTGACAAGCTTTTCCGTTCGACAAATATCGACCTGTTGCGTTCATCATTTATATACAGCATCCGACCTTCTGCCGGATGCTGTTTCTCTTTTTATAGTAATTTCAAAAAGCTCTCCGCCGTCCGCATCAGCAGCCCATCCGGGTATTCGTAAGCCGCCGTGTGAAGTCCCGGATGCTCCTCTCCGGCTCCGATGCCGAAGAACGCTCCCCTGCAATGGTTCAGGTAGTGGCCGAAGTCTTCACTCCAGCGCATAGGCTCCGGCAAAACACGGCCTCCGCAAGCTTTCAGAACCTTTTTTGCACAGGCTTTGTCATTTTCGGTGGCCGGGAATACGTCCTGTTCCTCTGTTTCCAGGGTGAGCCCGTCCTGTACCGCCAGTTCTTCCGCACGGTTCAGCACCAATTTACGCAGCTTTGCCAGATCTGCGCCCCGCTCCGCCCGGAGGGTCAGCCAGACTTCCGCCTTCTCAGCCGCCGCGCCGAAGGCTTTCTCGCCCATCTGCACGCCGATGACGGTGCAGAGCACCATGCCGCCATAGCCGTGTTCTTTCTTATTTAAAAATGACGGAATCTCTGTCAACAGCTGTCCCACAGCAGGGGCCGGGGAGACGCCCAGCTCCGGATAGGCTGCGTGGGTGGGCTTTCCGAGGAACCGTAGGGTCAGCCCTTCCGAACCGCAGGCAAAGGTTCCTTCCTTTGTATACACTTCTCCGAAGGCAAAGCCCGGCAGGTTATGCGCGCCGTAGATTTCTTCGATCTCTTCCTTCTCAAAAAGTTCACAGCAGGGCGCCGCGCCCGCCCCGGTCTCCTCGGCGGGCTGGAACAGAAAGAATACATTTCTTCCCGGTTCCTGCCCCTCTTTTATCTGCTGCTCCAACAGAAGCGCCGCGCCACAGAGGGCAGACCCATGACCGTCATGGCCGCAAAGATGGGCCGCGCCGCCCTCCGGTAAGGCCAATGCGTCATAATCAGCCCGGAAGGCGATCCCCTTTTTCGTCGGATCCGCCATGTCGCTTCGATATGCCGCGTAAAAACCTTCGCCACAGTCGTGAAGTTCCAAATTGGTACTTTCTTCCAGAAATTGCTTTAAGGCGGCCTTCGTCTTCCGTTCCTGCCCCGAGATCTCCGGGCAGGTATGGAGCCGATGCCGCAGTTCCTTTATCTGATTCTCGATCCGGCTTTTTGCAGCATTCCATTCTTCTGTCTGTTTCATTGCTTCACTCTTCTCTCTTTTTATCCTCTGTCCATCCCGTTTTGCCATGGACTTTTGTTTCTGTTCTTCTGATACAGACCTATTTTAGCAGACCCAATTTCCCTTTTCAAGTTTTTAGAATCTGCACCTGTTCTTCGTCAGATCGTCCTCATCCTCCCCTGTTTTTGTAAACTTTACATTGAATTTTCATAAAAATGCAGTTAAGGGATTGTAAAAGCGGCGTAAACTATCATATAATAGAGGTGTTCGTGTAAATTAACACATAGGAGAAAAAATCAATGAATGGAATATCAATTATCCTGACACTGTTAAGCGGCGTCGCTTTGTTCCTGTTCGGTATGTCCATGATGGGCGACGGACTGAAACGGGTGGCAGGAAATAAGCTGGAGCTGGTGCTCTACAAGCTCACCAACACGCCCTTAAAGGGCATTCTTCTGGGAACTGCCGTGACCGCCATTATCCAGTCTTCCTCCGCTACCACCGTTATGGTAGTCGGATTCGTAAACTCCGGTAT
>CAKROP010000339.1 GCA_934373375.1 uncultured Anaerosacchariphilus sp. | reverse complement strand
CATCTACCACCAGTGCGCCCTCGCTCTCGTATGCAAAGCCTTCCTTTTTCAGCTTCTCTACCATATCCGGGATATACGGCTGCGCGTCGGACTCGCCCTTCCACAGATCGAATTCCACATTCAGGTTCGCGTAATTGCGCTTCAGGTCGGTCACGGACACATTTAAGATGTGCTGCAGGATAGCCTGATAGCCTCTGTGGCCATGCTGCACCAGATAGGTGGCGTGCATCGCCTGCTCCTTGTAGGCCTCGTCCTCCTTGGAACGTGCGCTGGCTGCCGGATAAATCTCCTCCAGCTCGGAAATGGTAAAAGGCGCCTCGGTCGGATACTCACCGGTGTAATTTTCATCAAAATATACCAGATCCGGCTTACGCTCCCGAAGCTCCGTGATAATCAGTCCCATCTGCAGACCCCAGTCGCCCAGATGGATATCGCCGGTCACGTTGTGGCCCACGAAGCGTCCCAGACGCTTCACGCTCTCACCAATAATGGCAGAGCGGAGATGTCCCACATGCAGCGGCTTCGCCACGTTGGGTCCGCCGTAGTCAATGACAATGGTCTTCGGATTCTCTGTTCTGTCACAGCCCAGACGCTCGTCATCTGCCATGGCCTGCAGATATTCCTGCACATACGCAGGACTGAGCTTCAGATTCAGAAAGCCCGGATTCACCGCGTCTACCTCGGAAAACAGCTCCTGATCCTTCAGGCTCTCCGCCACCTTTGTGGCAATCTGAATGGGCGCGCAGTGATACTTCTTCGCGCCTGCCATGGCTCCGTTGCACTGATACTCGCACAGATCCGGGCGATTGGAAATGGTGACCTTTCCATACTCGGCCTCATAGCCGCAGTTTACAAAGGCTTCGGATACCGCAGCGGTAATCCGATCCAGTAACTTCTCCATACACATATTCTCCTCTTGTAAAAATCTTTTCTTTATAATGCTTTCGGCTGCGCTTCTTTACTTTCTTTCGCAGAACCACTATAATAATATCTATTATATGTAAAATGCAAGAAAAGATCAAATCTTTTCTGTAAGGAGGATCCTATGAAACTGATTTCCTGGAATGTAAACGGGCTTCGGGCCTGTGTCGGGAAAAATTTTATGGAAGATTTTGAAAAGCTGGACGCTGACATTTTCTGTCTGCAGGAAACCAAGCTTCAGGAGGGACAGATTGCGCTCGATCTGCCCGGCTATCATCAGTACTGGAATTACGCGGAGAAAAAGGGCTATAGCGGTACGGCTATATTTACCAAAAAAGAGCCCTTAAGCGTCGCTTACGGAATCGGCGTTGAAGAGCATGACCACGAAGGCCGGGTCATTACCCTGGAATTTGAGGACTACTATCTGGTGACGGTCTACACACCCAACTCCCAGGACGGCCTGAAACGGCTGGATTACCGGATGCAGTGGGAAGATGATTTTCTTGCCTATATCAAGAGCCTGGATGAAAAGAAGCCTGTCATCTACTGCGGCGATCTGAATGTGGCCCATCAGGAAATCGACCTGAAGAACCCGAAGACCAATCGCAAAAACGCCGGCTTCACCGACGAGGAGCGGGCCAAGATGACCACTGTGCTCTCTTCCGGTTTTGTGGATACCTTCCGCTACTTCTACCCGGACGCCGAAGGCATCTACTCCTGGTGGTCCTACCGCTTCCGCGCCCGTGAAAAGAACGCAGGGTGGCGCATTGATTATTTTATCGTATCCGAACGGCTGAAGGATCGGCTGGAAAACGCCTCCATTCACACAGAGATTTTCGGATCGGATCACTGCCCGGTGGAGCTGGATCTGAAGTAATTGCCTGACCTACAAGAGCTGCCACTGGCAGCTCCTTACGGATACTTCGTAGCAAAAAAGTCCTGAGCCATTGCGGTTCAGGGCTTTTCTTATTATTCTATATATTGTATATCCATTACTATTCCACTACAATTTCCAGATCGTAATAGATTCCAGCCCGTAATTTTTCACCAAACTTATGGAAAACAGGCGCCCAATCCTCTTCTGACCGATAAATCACCGTTACTTCCCTTGCAGGATCGACAATCCAGTATTCTCGCACACCAGCATCACAGTACAGAGCCTGCTTTTTGCTATAGTCCATCTTCTTACTGGATGGCGAAACAATCTCAATCACCCAGTCAGGCGCTCCATGACAGCCTTTATCATCCAGCTTTGAGGAATCGCAGACTACCGAAATATCAGGTTCTACATAACTGTCCTTGTCTTTTTCATCTTTCAGGAATACCGCAAAAGGCGCAGGAATTACTTTGCATTTTCCACCTTTGCTTTTAATGTAACTTCCAATTTCAATATTTATGCTGTTCATCAAAAGCTGATGTGTGGTACTGGGTGGTGCCATCATATACATTTTTCCATCTATCAGCTCCGCACGCTCGCCCTCCGGCAGTGCATAAATATCAGCTATGGTATAGTTTTCTTCTTTCAGTAAAGGCATTATCATACCTCCTTCGCTCTTTTCTTGATTATACTGGATTATTCCCATAAAGTAAAGGCTCTGGCGGCCTGCTGCCTTATCGATTATAACTATAATAAGAAATCCCTGAAAATCAACGTTTTCAGGGATTTCATCTGAAAGCTGGAAATGAGACTCGAACTCACGACCCCTTCATTACGAGTGAAGTGCTCTACCGACTGAGCTATTCCAGCTT
>CAKROP010000338.1 GCA_934373375.1 uncultured Anaerosacchariphilus sp. | reverse complement strand
CGGTCACGGTTTCGGTGGCTGTGTTTTCGTAATCGAAGCGGATTTTTACCTGGCCGCTTTTTCCGGCCAGTTTTTTGGGGCTTACCTGCTCGCCGTTCAGATAGTAGGTAACTTTTACCTTGACCGGGGACTCTGCGTCGCTGGTTCCCTTATAGGAGATGTCCGCGCCGTGATTTTCCCAGATGAGGCTTCCGTCGGAGCCCTGCGTATATTCCTCGTCGCCCTTGGTGTTGCGGATGTCCTTCAGGTTACTCTGATCCCTGATATCAGACCCGTCGGACGGATGTTTCAGGGTGGTTTCCACTGTGATTTCCTTGGTGTTTCCTTCCGCATCTGATTTTATGTAAACTGTTTCGGTTTTATCTTTTTCCAACGCGGATTCCTGATTTTCTGTCGTCTCCCCGGAACCCACAGCAGACGCGCTGTCCGCGCCGGAGATCTCTGTCTCTGCGGCCTCCCCATTTCCGGCATCTTTCGCGCTTTTATTTTTCAGTCCAAAACTGACTGCCGCTCCGGCTGCCACGACTACCAGCAGAATCAGGAGCAGCATCAGCTTCTGCAGCAATAATTTCTTTCCGTTCATACTCTCACTCCTCCCGCTATTCCACATTTTTCAACGCCGCATCCATGGGCACATGCCGGATTTTCCGGTATTCCAGCAGGGCAACCACCAGATAGGTCGCAAAGCCCATTACAAACATTTTCACGTAGATCTCCGGCCCGATGTAGAAGGTAATCCAGCCGCTGATGCTCTGCAGCATCATCATGCGGAACAGCACCTCCATGATTTCGTATTCAATGGGCAGGCTGATAAGCAGAAACAGGATTACTACTATTGTGGTTGACATAATGTATAATCCACTGATTTCCCGATTGGAATAACCCAATATCTTCGTCATAGAGATGGACTGGGCATTCTTCTCAATGATGATTTTCGACAGCAGATAGACCAGAACCATGAACATCAGAATCGCAAATCCATTGACCAGACCCATCATGCTTCCCATGGACACGTTGAGCTGCCGGGAAATCTTCGTCAGCGCTTCCACATCGATCACCGAACCGATGTATTTCTCATCAATGTCTGTAATCTCCGTATCAGACAGATAACCACTGAAATAATCATTTCCCAGGTCAAATAAGGTATTCAGCTGTTTCTGCGGCATGAAGATGGTCAGGCCGCCCTCGTAATGATAGACGCCGTCCACCCGGAAGGTATAGGCGTCAGTGCCGTACTCCTCATACAGGGTAATCTCATCTCCGGGCTTCAGAAGATACTTCTCCGCATAAGCCGATGACACATACACGCCGCCATCCCGGAAATCCAGCGGAATATACCGGCTCTCCTCCTGCAGCCCATAGAGCATCACGCTCTCCTTCATGTAGGGCTCTTCCGGAGTGTTCAGGGAATAGGCGCTGAACTTCTCCGCATCCTCATTTTCCGTCTTCACCTCATTTTGAAAATACAGCATGGAAATCATGCTCTCCAGCTTCTTGTCTTCATTCATAGCGTCATAGGGCACCTGAAGAATATACTGGTAATTGCAGAGCAGGTTCTGCTCGATTTCTGCCTGATAGTGGTTTAGCACCGCCGGAAGGGCCAGACCGAACATCAGCAGCATATTGGCGAAAATGATTCCAATAAAAAGAATCAGGTAGTTCCCGGCATTCTGGAAAATGACTCTGAGTCGGAATCGGGTAAAAAACGGAATATGGGGGCTTAGCGGCATGGCGTGCTTCTGTTTCCGCCTGCTTAAATCCCGCCGCAGAAACTTCAGCGGCGACAGACTGAGCTTCCGACGAAGCACAAAATAGTTGACCACCATCATCAGAAGTACCGGAACCACCGTGGTCTCCAGAAAAGCCTCCGCATTCCAGACGGTCACGTAGGTAGGCAGACTGTAGCTGCCGTAATACATCCCGGCGCAGACCTCTTTCAGACAGGTGTACCCCAGAATGTTGCCCACCAGAGCACTGATCAGCGTCACCACCGCAGGCATGGTCATATAATGTCGAATCAACTCATTTTTCGTATAACCGGAAGCTCGCAATGTACCGATGACATTGGCCTCTCCGGAAATGGTGTTGCTGGTGGTAATTCCGAAAACGAAAGCCATTATCAATACGATGATATACAAAAGAATGGTCATCATGGCCTTGTCTCCGCCCATATCGTCGCCGGTAAACTGAATCGCCTGGTTCTGATAGGTGGGCAGGAAATTCTCCAGCTCTGCTTCATTTAAAATACCCTGCATCAGATCTTCGGCGGCGTCCTGCTCGGGCTCGCCTTCCTCTGGCGTCACATTGTATTTCCAGGCGTAATTCCAGTACAGCTCATCCTTGCCGAAATCCGCGAACATCTCCGGCGTCACAATAGCCACGCCGAATTTCACCGCGTCAAACATGCTGTCGTTATTATCCCGGAACAGACAGCTGTAATCAGGCAGAGCCACCAGCCCGGTGATGGTCCAGGAACGGGTACCGCTCTCCAGGGTGTCGCCGATGGTCAGACTGTTGTTGTCCGCGTACATACGGTCGATGGCGATCTCGTCCGCCGCCGTCGGCATCCCGCCCTTCATCAGGCAGACCAGATCCACCGAATCCCGATCCTGGTAGATACGAAGGGTGCTGCCGTTGGTCAGGGCCTCCTCAGCGTAAAACAGATCGTAGACCGTGACGCCCAATTCCTGAATGGCTTTCCGC
>CAKROP010000337.1 GCA_934373375.1 uncultured Anaerosacchariphilus sp. | reverse complement strand
GCCAAGTACCCTCTTTGTCTACAGTCTGACCGGACCGCCAAAAGCGGTCCGGTTCCTGAGGGATAATGTAGCAATAAAAAGAATTATAACGTGATTATGCTGCCAGTTTCTTGGCAAGAACTGCTGCCTCTGCGGCATCTGCGGAATATCCGTCGGCACCGATCTCATCTGCGAACTCCTTGGTAATCGGGGCGCCGCCTACCATGATCTTTACCTCGTTGCGGAAATCCTCGTGGTTCAGAGCGTCTACTGTCTCACGGAGATCCGGCATGGTTGTGGTCAGAAGCGCGGACAGCGCAATGATCTTGGTATCCGGATTTTCACGGTAGCACTCGATGATCTTTGCAATGGGAACATCGATTCCCAGGTCGATAACCTCAAAGCCTGCGCTCTCAATCATCATAGCAACCAGGTTCTTTCCGATATCATGCAGGTCATTCTTAACTGTAGCGATAATTACCTTGCCCAGGCTGCCTGTGGAGCCGCTTGCAAGATGCGGCTGCAGAACTGCAACGCCCTTTTTCATGGCGCGGGCCGCTACCAGCATCTCGGATACAAAGATTTCATTTTTGGAGAACTGCTCTCCTACCTCGGACATTGCCTCTACCATACCCTGATTCAGGATTTCAGAAGGATCACAGCCTGCATCCAGAGCAACCTGTACTGCCTTTGCTACCTTCTTCGCGCTTCCTTTAATAACAAGTTCCTTTACTTCCTCAATTTCCGGTCTCATAATCAATCATTCCTCCTGTTTTCTTATTTCTTCGGTACGCCAAAAAGGTCGTCCTTATATGCTTCAATGTATGACATACAGTAACCGTCTTCATCCAGGCCAAGTAAAGCCTCTGCCGCATAGGAGACGCCCTGAATATCACGGTCCTCCTCATCCGGCTCCAGATCCTCTACCGTCATCTGCAGCTCCTTCATAGCCAGTATGGTCGCGGACATCTCCGCATATTTTCTGGCCTCCTCCGGAGTGAAATTGCCATCCGGAAGGGGAAGCTCCACATCCTCCAGGGTCTGCTCCTTCACGGCTTCCACAATCTTCTGCATCTCGGCGTCGGAGAGCTTCAGCATCTTCTCTGTGGTATCAATAATCGCATGCATTCCATGGTTCAGCGGATCCAGGATACCGCTGTCCAGTCCATGGGATAATACCAGGGACGCGAAGGCATAGTTCATATATTTCCGGGCGGGCAGGCCGTGGGAAATATTGCTGATAGCGGAAGTAATATGAATGGTCGGGTATTTTGCGCGGATAGCGTCAATCACCTTGGTATTGATGGTGATTCCCGGGCCGTCCTCTCTGTCCGGATCCATCAGGGCCGCAGCCTCGATGATGGGGTCAATGTGGATTCTGGACGGATCAATTCCATACTCCTCTGCCTTCTTCATAATATTATCAAAGACACGCAGACGGTCTGCCGCGGACTTGGGAATTCCCGTGTCGTCACACAGCATGGCGATGACTTCCCAGCCCGGATTCTCAGCCATAATTTTGAAAATAGAATCTATATGTTTTTTACTCTCCATGGATACGGAGTTGAAAAGTCCCGGTTTCTTACAGAACTTGTATGTTTCTGCCAGAACCTCTGTGCTGGGACTGTCGATGGAGATCGGAACATCTGTCACGCTCTGTACCAGGTCAATCATCCAGTGCAGGGTTTCTACCTCGCCCACTTCAACGGAAGCGCATACATCGATAAAAGCCGCTCCGTCTGCCGCCTCTTTCCGGGCAATATCCTTAATCCATTCCTCATCCCGGCCTGCGATAGCCTTTGCCATAGAAGGAATCGTTCCGTTCAGCTTCTCTGCAATAATAATCATTGTCATTTCCTCCTGTTATCCTGCGCCTTATTTCTTATAGGTACCATACTTCTCAAAGCACTCCAGTTCATACAGCATGGTTTCCTTGGTGGTACCGATTGCATCCAGATAACCGTACTCTACGCCGATAAAGCCGCCCTGTCTGGTACCCCATTTCTCAACCAGCTCCTTTGCTTCCCGGTCGATGCGCTCCTTATCTCCGGTCGGCAGTGTGGTCTGAATATCCACAGACGCCTCAAAGCAGATACGGCCCTGACCAATCTTGGAAATCTCATCCACGCCTACCAGATTCGGCTGATGGATATTGATGATATCTACGCCCAGCTCAATCAGATCCTCCAGGATATCGTTGATCTTGCCGTCTGTATGGAAACGGATGTCCATGCCGCACTCATGCGCCTTGTCAAAGATTCTCTTGTACTGCGGCTTGAAAATTTCACGGAATCTCTTGGGAGAAATCATCAGCGCCTGCTGGGTACCCCAGTCATCTGTGGTATCATAGCAGTGAATCCGGCCCTTTCCAAGACGATATGCTTCCTCGATAATGCCGATCTGATAGTCCGCAAGCTTTCTTGCCAGCTCCTCTGTCTCCTCCGGGAGCTCAATGATATCACAAAGGGTATCCTCGAAGCCGTGCAGGAAATGCATACGCTCAAAAATGCACTGGGGACTGTTCAGCTGTACATACAGGTTCTTTTCCTCAGCCTCCTTCAGCGCTTCCTCCAGTCCGTCAAAACGGCCCTCTGCCTTTGGATCCGGGAACTGGAAATCCTCCAGATCCTCCTCCAGATCCTCCAGAGCGATCTTACAGGGCTCGCCCATGCTGGATCCCTTTCCGTCGCTTCTCCACAGGCATCCCCACTCATCGGAGTCGTTGTCGCCCGG
>CAKROP010000336.1 GCA_934373375.1 uncultured Anaerosacchariphilus sp. | reverse complement strand
AGGAAAAGGGAATCAACCCCACACTGGGAATCATCCGTGTGGGCGAGAACGAGAGCGATATCTCCTATGAGAGAGGCGCAACCAAGCGTTGCGAGACTCTGGGCGTGGCATGCGAGAAGATTCTGCTTCCGGCAGACGCTACCCAGGAGCAGGTTCTGGCAGCAGTTGATAAGGTGAACAAGGACGACAATATTCACGGCGTTCTGCTGTTCCGTCCGCTTCCGAAGCACCTGAACCAGACCGAGATCGAGAATGCCCTGGATCCGGCCAAGGACGTAGACTGCATGACCGACGGTTCCATGTCCGGCGTATTCACCGGCAAGGCTGTAGGCTTCCCGCCCTGCACACCGCAGGCTTGTATGGAGATCCTGGATCACTACGGAATCGACTGCACCGGCAAGAAGGCTGTAGTCATCGGCCGTTCTCTGGTAGTTGGCAAGCCGGCTGCCATGATGCTGATCAAGAAGAACGCGACCGTAACTGTATGCCATACCAGGACTGTGGATATGCCCAGCGTAGCGCGTGAGGCTGATATCCTTATCGTAGCAGCAGGCCGCGCAGGCGTTGTAACAAAGGATTATGTGGCTCCGGGCCAGACCGTCATTGACGTGGGAATCAATGTAAACGCAGAGGGTAAGCTGTGCGGCGACGTGGCTTATGCAGAGGTTGAGCCCATCGTAGACGCTATCACTCCGGTACCGGGCGGCGTTGGAAGTGTAACCACCTCCGTGCTGGTTGGACATGTGGTAGAGGCAGCTAAGAGAAAATATATGTAAAGAAAAAGCGGCTTACATAGCCGGTTAAGAGACAGCCCGGGCGGGAGAAAATGAGGTATCCCCTCAAAATCCTGCTCAGGGCTGTTTTTTATGTCCTGCAGGTTGACTTTTGGGGCAGGCTTTCGTACACTATGTATGACGATACCAAAGAGGAGGTATTTCCCATTATGAAACTGAGCACCGCTATCCTGGCAGATAAGTTAAAATCCAAATTCGGACTACAGAACAAAAAGGCCCTGTCCGATGAACTGCATCTGGAGCAGGTCTTATTTTACGACGACGGAGACGAGATGCAGCCGGACAAAATCTACATTTATACCCGGAAGCCGGGCGCGGCGGAGATGCTGGTGGTTCCGGAGCGGACAGTACTGTTCTGCATGGGTAAGGTACATACAAGAAATACCGAGAACGACGGCCAGGTTTTTCAGGTCATTGACGAGACGTCGCCCTTTACGCTTCTGAATGAAATTCAGCGGATTTTCGATTATTACGACCGGTGGGAGAAGCGCCTTCAGGAGCTGACCCGGCAGGCTGACAGTATTCAGGAACTTCTGGACGAGAGCTTCCGGATTTTCCTGAATCCCATTATCGTAAGCTCCGCCGACTATTTTGTTATCGGCTATTCCAGCGTCATTGATACACGGGAGGAGTTGTCCAGCCTGGTGGATCTGGATTCTGTCATTCAGTCCAGCGATGAGTACCAGAACGGCAAGCGCATCCTGAACCAGCGGAAAAAGCGGGGGGCATACTACCTGCCGGAATACATCACCGGAGCCCGGACTCTTCGCGTGAATCTATTTGAAAATGCTCAGTTCATTTATCAGATTATGATGGTGGAGAGCTTAAGTCGGTTCAAATCCTATGACGGCGCGCTTCTGGAATATCTGTCTGCCTATATTCAGACGGCCCTGGCTCGCCTAATTGATTCCCGGGTGGAAATCGGGCACCGGCTGGATCGTATTTTATCCGACATACTGTCCAATCCGGGTCGTGACAATAAGAGCGCTGAAAAATGGTTTTCAGAATTCGGCTGGCTGGCGACGCATCGCTATTTCTGTGTCAGCCTGAAGGTCAATTCCCTGGACTGGGCCAATATGACCGTCCGATTCATTTGCAAACACATGGAAAGTATGCTGGGAAAAAGTGGAAGCTGCGCCTTCCAGTATGAAAATAATATCGCCATTTTCGTCAACCTGACGCTGATGGAGAGCGGAGCGGAGGAGGTGCTGGAGAAAATGGTGAACTTTCTGAAGGATACCTTTTTAAAGGCCGGGGTCAGCAATGAATTTACAGGCTTTGAGCAGCTGGACGCCTATTATCGGCAGGCGGTGACAGCTCTGGATGTGGGCTGCCGGAGAAAGCCCTATCGCTGGATTTACCGTTTCGACGAGGTGGCCCTGGACTACGTGCTGGAGCGGAGCAGCTCAGAGCTTCCGGTGCGTCTGGTCTGCTCGGATCGGATTTTGAAGCTGCAGGCCTACGACGAGGCACATCACACAGATTATTATCACACCCTGAAGACCTATGTGGAGAGTCAGCTGAACGCAGTACAGACCGCAAAGAAGCTGTTTATCCACCGAAGTACCTTTTTATACCGGATGGAAAAGATCGAAGAGCTGGTGAAGCTGGATTTGAATGATTACGACACGCTTCTCTATGTGATGATGACCTTCCGGATTCTGGAGCAGGAGGAACAGGAATAGGAAACAGAATAGAAAGTATACCCCTTGCATATATTTTAACAGCATATATGGAAGGGGTATTTTTATGGACAAAAATTCCGAATATAATCTGTATCAGGATATCCAGACCCGGACGGGAGGCGAGATCTATCTGGGGGTGGTGGGGCCGGTGCGCACCGGCAAATCCACCTTTATCAAGCATTTTATGGATCTGTGCGTGCTGCCGGGGATAGCGGATGAGCATGAACGGACCAGAA
>CAKROP010000335.1 GCA_934373375.1 uncultured Anaerosacchariphilus sp. | reverse complement strand
GCATTTTACTCTCTCCTTCTATAGTATAGAGTGTATCATACTTGCATCACTTTTGCATCATGGTTGAGCTTTGAGCAGCTATGATGTAAATGGTTCTTTCTTGTTTCAGTCACACCCTTCTTTATTTTTCCATAAACTAACTATATAGTATCAGGAGGCTTGCCTATGAATCCGCTGCTTACGCTGGAGCATGTCGGCTTCGCCTACCATCAGGCGGAGGGCGAAACTCCGGCTCTTTCCGATATTTCTTTTACCCTGGAAGCCGGCCATTTTCTGGCCATCGTGGGGCCAAGCGGCTGTGGAAAATCCACGCTGCTTTCTCTGATTTCCGGCCTCCTTCTGCCGGAGGAGGGACGTATCCTGCTCCACGGCCTGCCGGTCCGGGAGGCCAGGGCCAACATCGGCTATATGCTTCAGAGGGATCACCTCTTTGAGTGGCGTACCGTCTACACCAATGTGCTGCTGGGCCTGGAAATCCAGCATCAAAAGACGCCCGAAAAGCTTCAAAAAGTCGATCACATGCTGGACTCCTACGGCCTGTCCGGCTTTCGGAACGCCCGCCCCTCCCAGCTCTCCGGCGGTATGCGGCAAAGGGCGGCGCTGATCCGTACCCTGGCGCTGGAGCCCGACCTGCTGCTTCTCGACGAACCATTTTCCGCGCTGGATTATCAGACCCGGCTGACGGTCTGCGACGATATCTATGAGATTATTAAAAAGGAGGAGAAGACGGCGGTTCTTGTGACCCACGATCTGTCGGAGGCCATCAGTATGGCCGACGAGGTACTGGTACTCTCCGCGCGTCCCGGGCATATCCGAAAACGGGTGCCTGTCAAGTTCGATTTGGCTGACCGCACGCCCATGCGTTCCCGCAGTGCGCCGGAATTCAAGGATTATTTCAACACCATCTGGAAGGAGCTGAACGACCATGCCTGATCTTGCAAATTGCTCCCTGGCCCAGCAGAATTTTCTGAAAAAACAGACCCGGCTCCGGAACCGGGTGCGGCTGGCAAGGCTTCTCATTTTCCTTGGCTTTCTGGTTTTGTGGGAGGCCAGCACGAGGATGCACCTCATCGACGCCTTTATTTTCAGCAGTCCCACCCGGGTGGTCCGCACCTTTCTCTCCATGGGCCGGGACGGCTCCATCTTTCTCCATGTGGGCGTGACTCTTCTGGAGACGCTGGTGAGCTTTCTGCTGGTCTTTCTCTTAAGTCTTCTGACCGCCGTGCTGCTCTGGCTGTCGCCGGGGCTGTCCCGCACTCTGGAGCCTTATCTGGTGGTCTTAAACAGTCTGCCAAAATCCGCCCTGGCCCCGCTTCTCATCGTCTGGCTGGGCGCCAATATGCGGACCATCATTGTGGCCGGAATCTCCGTGGCGGTCTTTGGCAGTATTCTGACGCTGTATACCGGATTTCAACAGATTTCCGCGGAGAAAATCAAGCTTATCTACACACTGGGCGGGGATCGGGGCGATGTGCTCCGGAAGGTGGTACTGCCCGGCTCCGTGCCTATTTTCCTGAATACTATGAAGGTCAATATCGGGCTCTGTCTGGTGGGCGTCATCATCGGGGAATTTATCGGGAGCCGCCGGGGGCTCGGGTATCTGATCATCTATGGCAGCCAGGTGTTTCAGCTGGATCTGGTGCTGATGTCCATCGTGATCCTCTGCGGGCTGGCCATGGGGCTGTACCAGGGGCTGAATCTGGCGGAAAAATGGAGCGGATAAAAATCCGCTCCACTACTCCATTTTCTCCAGATATTCCTTAAAAAACTGCTTAAGCCGCAACGCCACCGCGTCGCGGATTTCTTCTTTTTCTCCCCGGAGCGCCGTCTCCATCAGTTCTTCATCATCCAGCAAAATCCCGCTGATATAACCCAGGATTTCTCCGTTACTGTCGATATTCTCGTCGTCGGGAATCAGCATAATAAAGACCACCCGGATATTTTTAAAATAAGGATCCCGGAAATGTCCGTCCTTCTCCGGCAGACAGACAGCCAGGCCGGGGCGCACCACGCCTCTGCTTCTGGAATGTAGAAGCGCAAAGCCGAATTCGGCCAGAATCTGGGATGTGATGGCTTCCCTCTTCCGCAAATCGCTCTTAATCATCTCCGCTCTGTCCCGGTAGGGAGAAAACCGCTCTCCGATGACCTGCAAAAGAGCCTCAAAGGTGATATCCGCATCCACCCGGAAGAAGTCCAGATATTTAATGACGGCATTAATCTCTGTGGTAATCTGATTGATTTTCTCAAGCTGTGCGGAAAACTTTTCATTTTCCTGCTGCTTCTCCGGCGTCCGTTCATAGATGTGAATCTGCTTCCGGATCTGCTCCACATCCTCCTCTGTCAGAATCGGATTCACATAGAGCACCGGAAGCTCTGTCTGTTCCAACGGCAGGGTAGACACAAAGAAATCCAGCTTCGCCGCCACATAGGGATTTACATCCCGTTTTCCACAGACGGAAAGCGTGATTCTGTCCCGGAACAGCTTCTTCAGCTTGCTGCTCATGAGTCTCGAAATACCGATACCGCTGGCACAGACCACGCCCACCTGTACCTGCCGCAGCTTCTCACACTGTCCCTCCATCCGTACCTGTGCCGCTCCGAAATGCACAGCCAGAAAACCAATCTCTTCCTCCGGGACCGGTCTTCCCACATAGGCCTCCAGAACCTCTGCAGCAGCCTTACTGTGTTCATAGACAGCCGGATATTCCTTCTTCACCGAATCCAGC
>CAKROP010000334.1 GCA_934373375.1 uncultured Anaerosacchariphilus sp. | reverse complement strand
GTACAACCCTCCGGGGGATCGCACTGCGGTGGAGTGGAATTATGTCGCTAAAGCGACCCGCCGCAGGCGGAGAATCCTGCATAGCAGGATTCTATATAAGTGGGCATAGGCATAAGGAAAACTGCATATAGTTGAGGTAAGGAAACCAAAGGTCCGGAATTCATGAGCGTGAAGGAACAGATGTCGGAAGCTCTGAATCTGCCGAAGGATCTGACGCTGGGTGCAGTGATCTTGACCATTACCGGAAAGCATGAGGCTTATGTGGAAAACTACATGAGCCTCATTGAATATACGGAAAACCAGATCCGGATTCAGACCCGCACCTGTAAGCTGGAGATTCACGGCGAACAGCTGGAGATTGTCTATTACACCAATGAGGAAATGAAGATCACCGGCGAGCTTCTGGAGGTGAAATATTGCTGATTTGGTTGTTTCGTTATCTGAAGGGCTTTGTGCGGATCCGGGTTCTTGGGTACTCGCCGGAGCGCTTCCTGAACCTCTGTAAGGCCAGGCACATCGTCCTGTGGGATCTGCAGAATGTGGGAAATGAATACGAAATGAATCTTAGCATCCGGGACCTCCGGAAAATCAGGCCATTGGTGAAAAAGGCCCGGGCGCATGTGACTGTTACCGAGCGCCACGGGCTTCCTTTTTTTCTGCACCGGAACCGGAAACGAAAGATGTTCCCGGTGGGGATGCTGGCCTGCTGCATGCTGCTCTATGTATTGTCCCTGTTTATCTGGGACATCCGGATCGAGGGGAACCGGGCCCGCAGTACCGACGTATTGCTTACCTATCTGGCGGAGGAGCAGATCGTCCACGGTATGCGAAAACGCGATGTGGACTGCAAGGAAATCCAGACCATGCTTCGGATTCATTTTCCCGATCTGACCTGGGTGTCGGCTCGCGTCACCGGCACACAGCTTCTGATTCGGGTGCGGGAAAATCAGGATCCGAAGACGGAACAGCCGGAAGCGGCGAATACATCAGAAAGTTCCGATCTGGTGGCGGACCGGGCAGGAATCATTACCGGCATTCTGGTGCGAAGCGGCACCGCCCAGGTGCAGCCCGGCGACGAGGTGGAGGCCGGTACGGTCCTCATCAGCGGAACGGTGGACATCCGGGACGACAGCGGCGAGGCGGTCGGCGTACAGGAGGTTTGTGCCGACGGCGACGTCCGGGCCCGGACTTTTTACATCTATGAGGACAGCTTTGCGCGGTTCCACGAAGTACGGTATTTTACCGGAAAAAAACGTTATGGCGTGTCGATCAGAGCCGGACGGAAGCTGTTATCTTTCACAGATCCGAGAACCTTTCCTTTGTATACAACCGTGGAAACAGAGCATCCGCTGCATCTGACCGGGAATTTTTACCTTCCACTGTCTTTCGGCCTCATAGAGCGGGCCGAGTATGAGGTTTATACGGAAAAGTACACGGCGGAGGAGGCAAAAGGCCTTGCAGAGGCTCATCTTAATGAATTTTTAAATAATTTACTGCAAAAAGGGGTTCAAATTGTCGGAAATGATGTTAAAATAGATAACGGCAGGAATTTCTGCGTCTCGAAGGGGAAGATTGAGGTCCTGGAGGAGATCGGAATTCCGAAGATCAGACAAAAGGAGCAGGCAGCATTTGAGTAATATTGTGGAAAAGATGCTGGACGTACCGGCTGAACACCAGAGCATTGTGTTTGGACAGTTCGACAGCCATATCAAAAAAATAGAACAGACCCTGAAGGTGTCCGTTATTGCCCGGGACGGCGAGGTGAAGATCTTAGGCCCGGCTGAGTACACCCGGCAGGCAGCCCGGGTCATTGAGCAGCTTCTGGAGCTTTCAAGAAGAGGCAACGTGATTCAGGAGCAGAACGTGGATTACGCCCTGGCTCTGTCCATGGAGGGACAGGAAGAGGCTGTGGTGGAGATTGATAAGGAGCTTATCTGCCACACCATCGCAGGCAAGCCCATCAAGCCCAAGACCCTGGGCCAGAAGAAATATGTGGACATGATCCGGAACCATATGATCGTGTTCGGTACCGGACCGGCCGGAACCGGTAAGACCTATCTTGCTATGGCCATGGCGATTACCGCCTTTAAGAATAATGAGGTAAGCCGGATTATCCTGACCCGTCCCGCCATTGAAGCAGGCGAGAAGCTGGGCTTCCTGCCGGGCGATTTGCAGAGTAAGGTGGATCCTTACCTGCGGCCCCTCTACGACGCCCTGTATCAGATCATGGGCGCGGAGAGCTTTCTGAAAAATATGGAAAAGGGGTTAATCGAGGTGGCGCCTCTGGCTTACATGCGAGGGCGTACTCTGGATAATGCCTTTATTATTCTGGATGAGGCCCAGAATACAACTCCGGCCCAGATGAAGATGTTCCTGACCCGTATCGGTTTCGGATCCAAGGTTATCGTGACCGGCGACGCCAGCCAGAAGGATTTGCCAGGCGGCACAAAGTCCGGCCTGGAGGTGGCCCTGAAGGTACTTTCCAAAGTGGATGACATCGGCTTCTGTGAGCTGACCAGCAAGGATGTGGTGCGTCACCCGCTGGTTCAGAAGATTGTACAGGCTTACGAAAGCTATGAGAAGGCCCAGGAGCGCAGAAGCTCCAGAAAGGACAGTCATGACTATCAACGTAGAAGATGAGAGCAATAAGACGCTGCCGGATGTGGATACGGAAGGGATTGCCAGAAAGGTTATTGAGGCAGCGCTGGATTATGAAAAATGTCCCTATGAGGCTGAGGTGAATCTGCTTCTGACCAATGATGAGGG
>CAKROP010000333.1 GCA_934373375.1 uncultured Anaerosacchariphilus sp. | reverse complement strand
GGTCTTGATCTGCCTGACGGAATCCTGACAAGAGAGGAATTGGTGGAAGCCTTATGTCACTTAAATTAGAGCATGTGCAATATACCTACAGTCCTTCCACAGCCTACGAAATCCATGCGCTGAAGGACGTGAATCTGGAGATTCCAGACGGACAGTTTATCGGACTCATCGGTCACACCGGCTCGGGAAAATCCACCCTGGTCCAGCATCTGAATGGTCTGGTGAAGGCCACCTCAGGCCATATCTATTTTAACGGAGAAGACATTTACGCGGAAGGCTACGATATGCGCAAGCTCCGCAGCAAGGTGGGACTGGTGTTCCAGTACCCGGAGCATCAGCTTTTCGAGGTGGACGTCTTAAGCGACATCTGCTTCGGGCCGAAGAATCAGGGATTATCGAAGGAAGAGGCGGAGGCGCGGGCCAGAGAGGCCATGCGGATGGTAGGCCTTTCGGAGGAATATGAGAAGCAGTCACCTTTTGAACTGTCCGGCGGCCAGAAGCGGCGTGTGGCCATAGCGGGCGTGCTTGCCATGGAGCCGGAGGTGCTGATTCTGGATGAGCCTACGGCGGGTCTGGATCCCAGAGGCCGTGATGAGATTCTGGACCAGATAAGCTGGCTTCATAAAGAAAAGGGCATTACTATCGTGCTGGTATCCCACAGCATGGAGGATGTGGCCAAATACGTGGAACGCATCATCGTCATGAATCAGGGCCAGGTGCTGCACGACGGAACGCCAAGAGAGGTGTTCCATCATTATAAAGAGCTGGAGAGCGTCGGCCTGGCTGCGCCCCAGGTGACCTACATTCTGCATACCCTGAAGGAACAGGGATTTGGCGTGGACGAGGACGCTACGACCATAGAAGAGGCAAGGGATACCATACTGAAGGTATTTCGGGATAAGGTAAAAAAACATGATTAGAGATATAACGCTGGGACAGTATTACCCGGCAGATTCCATTTTGCATAAATTAGATCCCCGCGTGAAGCTGGTGACTACCATCGTCTTTCTGATAGCCCTTTTTGTGGCCGATGACTGGGTGGGGTATCTGGTGGCAACGGTTTTTCTGGTGGCTGTGATTAAGCTTTCGAAGGTACCCTTCCATTTTATGGTAAAGGGTCTGAAGGCCATCTTTTTCATCCTGCTGATTACGATGTTTTTCAATCTGTTCCTGACCCCTGGCGACGTGGTGCTGGTGCAGATCTGGAAGCTGAAGATCACAGATAAAGGACTTCACACCGCTATTTTCATGGCTATCCGTCTGATTTACCTGATTTTGGGTTCCTCGGTCATGACACTGACCACCACGCCCAACGATCTGACCGATGGTCTGGAGAAGCTTATGAGCCCCTTGAAGAAGCTGCACGTACCGGTGCATGAGGTGGCCATGATGATGTCTATCGCTCTGCGTTTTATCCCGATTCTGTTGGAAGAGACAGATAAAATCATGAAAGCGCAGATCGCCCGGGGCGCAGATTTTGAACATGGAAATCTGATCCAGAAGGCAAAGAATCTGGTGCCGTTACTTGTGCCATTGTTTATTTCAGCTTTCCGCCGTGCCAATGATCTGGCCATGGCCATGGAAGCGAGATGCTACCGCGGCGGTGAAGGCAGAACGAAAATGAAGCCGCTGGTTTACGCCAGACGCGATTATTACGCCTACGGCGTGGTAGCGCTCTTTTTGGCGGCGATTATCGCAGTGAGAGTGGTATTATGAAACGAGTGATGCTGATTGTGGCCTATGACGGCACAAATTACTGCGGCTGGCAGGTACAGAATAACGGAACTACCATAGAAGGAGAGCTGAACAAAGCTCTTTCTTCTTTATTAAAAGAAGAGATCACGGTCATCGGAGCCAGCCGGACCGATTCCGGGGTTCATGCCCTGGGAAATGTGGCCGTCTTCGATACGGAGGCACGGATGCCGGCTGAAAAAATGGCTTACGCCCTGAACAGCCGCCTGCCCGAGGATATTCGGGTACAGCACTCCTTCCAGGTGGCCGATGATTTCCATCCCCGTAAGACTGGCTGTATCAAGACTTACGAGTACCGGATTCTGAATCGGGAGTTTGAGCTGCCAGGGGAGCGGCTAAACAGCTATTTCTTCCGAAAGGAGCTGGATGTGGCAAAGATGCAGGTAGCCTGTCTGCATTTTCTGGGAGAGCATGATTTCAAGAGCTTCTGCAGTATTCATACCCAGGCCGAGACCACAGTGCGGACTATCTACAGTCTGGATGTGACGAAAGAGGGCGATATCATCCGCATTCGTGTGACGGGAAACGGCTTCCTGTATAATATGGTCCGCATTATCGCGGGAACTCTGTTGAACGTAGGCTTTGGTGTGACTGCTCCGTGTGAAATCCCGGATATGATAGCGGCCTGTGACCGCCAGGCGGCGGGCCCCACAGCTCCGGCGAAGGGGCTGACCCTGGTGAAAATGGAATATCCGGAGCACCCGGAGTTCCCGTTGCAATAGAAAAAATCCTCTGTTATGCGAAAGCTGTTCAGGCTGAATTTTTCTTATAAAAAAGTGGAATTTTATCAAAAAAACAGTTGACACACCCGGGAACATATCATATAATAATCCAATGTGACGTAGTGCGAAAATGTCTGAGCCAAAGCCCCGGTAATGACATATTTCCATAGAAGTTTCAATTTATTTTCAGGAGGAAAACCAATGAAAAGTTACATGGCTAGTCCAGCAACAATTGAGAGAAAATGGTATGTAGTTGACGCTACAGGATATACATTAGGACGTTTGGCTTCAGAAGTAGCT
>CAKROP010000332.1 GCA_934373375.1 uncultured Anaerosacchariphilus sp. | reverse complement strand
TCTGGGAAGACTGGATCTCCTGGCAAAGAGAAGACCGGACAAGGGATACGCAAAGGTATCTTATCCGAGAACAATTAATATCAGGGGGAATAAATAATGGGAATGTTAGAGAAAGCGCTGGAAGGCGGTAAATTCGGTGTAACCGTTGAGATGGCTCCCCCGAAGGGATATGATTTTACAGAGCAGCTTGCAGTAGCGGAGCTTCTGAAGGGCAAGGTTCACGGCGTGAACGTAACCGATATGCAGTCAGCCTGTCTGAAGGCTTCTTCCCTTGGTCTTTGTATCAAGCTGAAGGAAGCAGGGCTGGAGCCCATCGTACAGGTTACAGGACGTGACAGAAGCCGTATGGGTATCATGGGCGATATGCTCTCCGCAGCGGCATTCGGTATCGATACCATGCTGGCTCTGACCGGAGACCATCCGACCGTAGGCGACTGCAAGGAGTCCAAGCCGGTCTACGATCTGGATTCCGTAGGTATCCTGCATATGCTGACTTATATGGAAGCCACCGGCAAGGACTGTGGCGGCAATGATCTGGATAATGCGCCCACCTTCTATAAGGGAGCTGCGGTAACTCCGGTTTATGATCCGCTTCCGCTGCAGATTAACAAGCTGCGCCAGAAGGTAGACGCAGGCGCACAGTATATCCAGACCCAGGGTATCTTTGATATCGAAGGCCTGAAGCGTTTCATGGATGAGGTGGATAAGGCGAACATCCATACCCACATCATGGCAGGTATCATCCCGCTGAAGGCGGCTGGTATGGCGAAATACATGAATGAGAACGTACCGGGTATCGCAGTACCCCAGGATATGATCGACCGTCTCTCCGCTGCGGCAGCAGAGGGTAAGGAGAAGGGCGTTAAGGGGCTGCCCACACAGCTCGGTATCGAGATGGCTGCCGAGATGATTGCGAAGATCAAGGACGAGGGCATCTGCGACGGTGTACATATCATGGCTATCGGCGCAGAGAAGAATGTGCCGAAGATTCTGGAGAAGGCCGGAATTACCATCGAGTAAGCATCTGGATAAGATTTAAGGGGAAAAGAGAAGGTAATGTGATAGAGTGTGCAGGACGATTTAAATCGTCCTGCACATTTTTAAACCAAAAAGAATTCCGCCACAAAGACCACGGCGCAGCAGATGACCGCTACGGGCAGCAGTCCCGCGCCCATCCAGGCGGCTGCGATGCCGATGACGAGAGCCAGCGCTCCGGCGACGGGAGACTGGGTGGCGTGGATGATGGCCGGAAAGGTCATGACGGCCAGAGTTACGTAGGGCACATAGTAAAGAAAGGACTGGAGAAACTGATTTTCCAGCGGCTTTCGAATCAGGGTCAGCGGCAGCACGCGGATTGCGTAGGATACAGCGGCCATAATCAGGATGTAGATGTAAATATTGTGGGTCATGAGTGGGAAGCTCCTTTCTCAGCAGTTTTTTCGGCAGTGTTTTCTTTGGGAACCGGGAACAAAAGCGCGGCTCCGGCGGAAATTGTGACAGTCAGGATAATGGTACGGGTACCGTCCGACAGGGTGCTGATCCACGGCAGAACCGAGCAGGCGAAGCTTGCGGCGAAGGACAGGGCCACCAGAACAGCCACCACCTTATTTTTCCGGGCAGGCGGGATGATCACAGCCAGGAACATACCGAAGAGGGCCACGCTTAAGGCGCTGACCACGCGCTCCGGTAAAATGTTGCCTGCAATGATGCCAAGGGATGTGCCGATGGACCAGCCGGGCATTGCCATGAGCATGGCGCCGTAGGTATAATAGGGATTCAGATATCCGGGGCGGGCAATGGCGATGCCAAAAAGCTCGTCTGTGATATCAAAGCCCATCAAAAGGCGGTGCCCCAGAGAAAGTCCGGGCTCCAGCCGCTGGCTCATGGCGCAGCTCATCAGAAGATACCGGGCGTTGGTAATCAGAGTCACAATGGCGATTTCCGCGTAAGCGGCATTGGCAGCGATGACCGTGATGCCGGCGTATTCACCCGCGGACGCGTTATTTAAAATACTAATCAGAAATCCCTGAAAGGCATTGAGGCCTGCGTTTCGCGCAGTGATGCCAAGCGAAAATGCCACAGCCAGATAGCCGAGGCCGATGGGAATGCCGTCCCGCATGCCGAGCCGGAATCCCTGGGCTTTACTTTCTTTCATAAGATAATTCCTCCCTTTTTTAGCTTGCTTTATTTTACCAGTTCTCTTTACATAAGTAAAATGAATGATTATAATAAAAACATAAGTTATACTGATGGAGAGAACAGATATGATTTCACGGTATGGTATTTTCTGCAAGATTATTGAAAACGGGAGCTTTACAAAGACGGCGGAGCTTCTGGGCTATTCCCAGAGCGCGGTAAGCCAGACGGTCAAAGCGCTGGAGCAGGAGACGGGAACCACGCTCATCGACCGGCGAAAGGACGGGACGCTGCTGACGGCGGATGGCGCAGCCTTTCTGCCCTATTTTCAGCAGATTTACCAGGCGGAGGAGGCGCTTGAGCGGAAGGAACGGGAAATGCGGGGGCTGGAAAACAGTGTTATCCAAATCGGAACCTTTACCAGTGTCAGCCGAAATCTGCTGCCGGAGCTTATGATGGAGTTTAAAAAGAAGTATCCGGGTACGCGCTTTGTGCTGCAGCAGGGGGAGTACACGAATATTGCAGGCTGGGTGCGGGATGGAAGCATTGACTTTGGCTTTGTGAATGCCGAGGCGGTGCCGGGCATGGAGGTCAGCGTCCTGTACCGGGACGAGATGGTGGCGGTACTGCCGGAGGGACATCCGCTGGCCG
>CAKROP010000331.1 GCA_934373375.1 uncultured Anaerosacchariphilus sp. | reverse complement strand
TGCCAGAAAGGTTATTGAGGCAGCGCTGGATTATGAAAAATGTCCCTATGAGGCTGAGGTGAATCTGCTTCTGACCGATGATGAGGGCATCCATGAAATGAACCGGGAGCACAGAGGAATTGACCGTCCCACGGACGTGCTTTCCTTCCCCATGCTGGAGTATGAAAGCCCTGCGGACTTTTCCTTCGTGGAGGAGGATGAAGAGGACTGTTTTAACCCGGAGACCGGCGAGCTGGTACTGGGCGATATTGTGATTTCCGTGGATAAGGTCATGGAGCAGGCGGAAAAATACGGGCACAGCCGGACACGTGAGTATGCGTTCCTGATTGCCCACAGTATGCTGCATCTCTTCGGCTATGATCATATGGTGCCGGAGGAAGCGAAGGTGATGGAGGCGAAGCAGGCTGCCATTCTGGAAAGCCTGAATATTTTACGTTAGGGAGGATTTCCGGGATGAAGCAGGGATACCTGAAGAGGATGGGCATTCTGTGCCTGACCATCGGTTTTCTGATGGCGGCTGGCTGCGGAAAGGCAGAGACACAGGAGGCGGAAGAAAATACATTTAATACCGAGGCGGAAGTAATCGCCTGGGAGGAAGAGGAACAGGCGGATAACGAGGATGACGAGGCGTCTGATGAACCAGATAAGCCGGCACCCCGGGAGGTGGTGGACGGCAGGATCCGAAGCTACTTTACCGGCGAATGGATCGATGAGGAGCTCGGTAAGACCAGGCCCCTTGCGATTATGCTGAATAACACCTCTGCGGCGCTGCCCATGTCCGGCGTATCAAATGCGTCGGTTATCTATGAATGTCCGGTAGAAGGACGTATCACCCGCTGGATGGGTGTTTTTGAGGATTGGAAAAATATGGAAAGAATCGGCTCTGTGCGAAGCTGCCGGCTTTATTACCTTCATTTCGCCCAGGAGTTTCATCCGGTGTACGCCCATTTCGGACAGGCCCAATACGCACTGGCGGATCTGAACAGCGGCAAGTATGATGTACTTTCCGGCGGAACCAAGGGCATCGAGCATCCGGCCACGGCCATGTATGACCGCATCAGCCGTCCGGGCAAGGCGACCGAGCATACGCTTTACGCGTTTCCGAAAGGTATCCAGAAGGATATTGAAAAAAAAGGGTATGATATGACCATGCCGGAGGAGTATCCGGGCAAATTTAAGTTCGCGGATACGGGTGAAATCGCGGAGTATCAGGGCTATCCGGACGCGACGGTCTTAAAACCCGGCGGAGATGGCGGGAAAAATGGCTTCGGCGGTGTCAAGGCGACATTTAAGTATGATGCTTCCGATCGCAAGTATTACCGCTGGACTTACGGTAATCCTCACACAGATGAGCTGAACGGTAAGCAGGTGGCGGTGACCAACGTCATTTTCCAGTACTGCGACGGCAACGTGCTGGATGCCAAGGACTATCTGCACTTTGCCACCCAGTCCAATGGAAACGAATGTAAGGTATTTACCAACGGTAAGGAGATCGACGGCTACTGGAAGAATCCGGGAGAGCTGGGAACTCCGGCCCGCTATTATGATGAAAACGATCAGGAAATTGTATTAAATAACGGAAAGACCTTTATCTGTATCATCTGGAATGATTATAAGGATGACGTGGTCGTTCAGTAAGGAAAAACGGAATCATGGGAAAGAAAAACAGTTCAAAATCCAATTATATTATGCAGGGCAGCATTCTGGCCATTGCGTCCATCGTGAGCCGGATCATTGGACTTCTCTACCGGCTGCCGGTGACCAATATCATTACAGACCATGGAAATGATTATTATTCCGCAGCCTACGAGATCTACAATGTCATTCTGCTGATTTCCTCCTACAGTCTGCCTCTGGCAGTATCCAAGGTGGTGTCGGCTAAGGTGGCTCTTGGCGAATACCGTAATTCCTGGAGAGCTTTCAAAGGAGCCTTGTATATGGCTTTGGTGGTCGGCGCAGCCGGTTCTGCTCTGACCTTCTTTGGCGCAGGCTTTTTCACCGGAACCTTATTAAATACGCCGGAGAGTGAGCTGTGTCTGAAGGTACTTGCACTGGCCGTCTTTGTCATGGCAGTGATGGGCGTACTCCGTGGCTTCTTCCAGGGCATGGGAACCATGATGCCTACGGCTATTTCCCAGATCATCGAGCAGATTGTCAACGCCATCGTGAGCATTGCGGCGGCCAGCTATCTGTTCTCCTACGGCGTAAAGCTGGATGCGGCGGCAGGTATTACCAATGGTAAAAGCGGAGCTATCTACGGCGCTGCGGGAAGTACACTGGGTACCAGCCTGGGCGCTGCGGCAGGCCTCCTGTTCCTGATTATCGTCATGCTCATGTACAACCGGGTGCTGCAGAAAAATATACGCCGGGATCACGTAAGCCGGCAGGAAAGCTACGCAAGTACCCTGCGGGTGCTGATTATGACCATCGTGCCGGTCATTTTAAGTACAGCTGTCTATAATATCAGCGGCATTGTAGATCAGGGCGTATTCAAATACCTGATGCTGGATGTACAGAAGGCGGATAAGAGTACGGTCGAGATCTACTGGGGCATCTATGTGGGCAAATATAAGCTTCTGACCAATGTGCCCATCGCAGTGGCGTCGGCCCTGTCCGCGTCCACCATTCCGGCCCTTACGAGAGCCCGGATTTCCGGCGACTGGGATGAGATGCGGAAAAAGACCGAGGGCGCTATCCGCATGGTTATGATGATTTGCATTCCCAGTGCCTTTGGTCTGACTGCGCTTGGCGAGCCCATTCTCGACCTGCTGTCCTGGAATACCAATGAGA
>CAKROP010000330.1 GCA_934373375.1 uncultured Anaerosacchariphilus sp. | reverse complement strand
CTGCAGAAGCAAGTGATATGGGAATTGAGCCCCGGCTTACGAAGAACGGCATTAAGCTTATGTCCATGAACCTGCTGCTCCCGACGGAGGATACGCCGGTTATCTGGCGCGGACCGATTATCGCGAACATTGTAAAGCAGTTCTGGACTGACGTTATCTGGGGCGATCTGGATTATCTGCTGGTGGATATGCCGCCGGGAACCGGCGACGTGCCTCTGACTGTGTTCCAGTCTTTGCCGGTTAATGAGATTGTGGTTGTAACTTCTCCGCAGGATCTGGTGCAGCTTATCGTGAAGAAGGCTCTGAGTATGGCGGACCAGATGAAGATTCCGGTGAAGGGCGTTGTGGAGAATTATTCCTGGCTGGAGTGTCCGGACTGTGGAAAGAAGCTTTACCCCTTCGGTAAGAGCCATCTGGAGGAAATCGCAGGCGAGGAGAAGCTGAATATCATCGGACGCATTCCCATGAAGCCGGAGTTTGCAGAGGCTGCGGATGCGGGTGAATTTGATAAGGTGAGAAATCCGTATCTGGATGTGGATTTTGAGTAAGAAGACGGACGGGCCGGGACTATGTAGTTGTCCCGGCCCTGTTTTTCGGCAAAAAGGCGGAGATTAGAGCGGGAGAAGCAATTTTTTAAAACTGGATTAGAGGGTGTCCAGAATCTGCCGGAGCAGCTTCAGGTAGCACTGGATTTCCGGATTGCGGCGGTCTTCTTCACGCAGCAGGGCGGCTATGCCGAAGCCGGGAATATCAAGCTGGAAAGGACGTATGCCGAACTGTTGGAGAACAGCAGGAGGAAGCTTGCAGCCAATGCTAAAGGCGTCAGTGGTACCCACCAGGCGGCAGCGGGTATTTTTCTGCTGAACGCTGATTTTGTATTTATAGCGGATGACGGTATCGCCGGACAGTACGCGGCTGACAGAGCGATCCAGATTGGATTTGATATAATCCACATACGGATAATGCTCCAGAACCTTTAGGTCCAGCTGATTGTTCTGAATAGCCGGATGACCTTCCCGTACATTGATACAGACAGGAATTTCAGCCAGATGCTGAAAATGCAGATGGTGCTTTGCGGCGTCCTTCATCAGAGTTTCCTGTTTGTCCATCACGTAAAGCAGAAGATACAGATCCACGGAAAAATCATAGACGGCTGCGTAACCATCGGGAATGTTGAGGGCCTGGCAGGTAAAATCCAATTTCTGGCGATCCTGATACTGAAAGACCATCTGCTCAAAGGCCATGCTCATAGGAGTGTATTCCGAGAGCGCCAGATGGAATCTGCAGGGACGTTCTTCTGTGGAGAGACTGTGGAGACGGTCGCTGTGATGAAGAATAACCCGAGCCTGTTGGACGGCTTCGTTTCCCAACGCAGTTAATTGAATGCCCGAGCTGTTGCGTTTAAATAACTGAAACCCCAGCTCCTGTTCCAGTGATTTCAGGGAACTGCTGGCATTGGGCTGTGAGATGTGCAGATGACCGGCTGCCTTGGAGATGGAACCAAGCTCTGCGGTGTGAATGAGTAATTCCAGTTGCTGCAGATTCATAAAAACCCCCCTCTGATTCGACTTGATAACTATTAGGTATTTTAGATCCATATACCCCTATTGACAAGATATATTTCAAAAAATGACAGAAAATAAGTATAATAGACCTATAAAACAATGCGCGTTGTTATATGTGTTCTGAAATTATGAAACGAAAATTTTCTGTGTGGACAAGTTTTCCGGAAATTTTCGAAAGAAAGGAAAGAGGATTATGGATGTAAAATTAATAGTCTGTCTTGTGATTTTTGCACTGACTCTTATCAGCTTTGCAGTGGGCCGTTTTACGATGGCGACAACGGCGATATTCGCTATGCTTCTGTTGGTTTTGACCGGCTGTCTGGATGCGCAGACTGCGCTTAGCGGATTTGCGAACTCCAATACAATCATTATGGCGACGATGTTTATTATCTCCTTTGGCTTCAGCAGGACCAGTATGGTACACAGATTGTCGCAATTGGTAGGTCGTGTCAGTAAAGGTTCCTTTACGAAGGTTCTGGCCGGTTATATTTTAATTATTGCCCTGCTGGCGCAGTTTATCCAGAGCTCCATGGCCTGCTTCAGTATCGTATTTCCGCTGGCCTGCGCCATGTGTGATGAGCTGCATTTCAGCCGTTCCAAGATGATTTTCCCGATTGGTATCGTATCCATTTCCACCATCGGCGTACTGCCCATTGGTTCCAATGCAGTGGCTTATCTGACCAACAATGGCATGTTGGAATCTTACGGTTATACGGATTATTTATTTAAAATGTTGGATCCGATGATTGCCCGTCTGCCGAGCTTGATTTTCATTGTTCTCTATGCTATCCTTTTGGCACCGAAGTTCGCGCCGGAGCAGCCGGTTCTGCCTATCAGCGATGTAGAGGGCAAGATTGCGAAGGGCGATAAGGGACTGAGTAAGGTACAAGAGACTGTCGGTTACCTGGTATTCTTTGGCGTTATTGTCCTTTTGCTGACGCAGCAGCTTCATAAGATTCCCAACTGGGAGATTACGATGCTGGGTGCAGTTATCATGGTAGCAGCAGGTATCCTGAAGCCGGCTGACGCATATCAGGCTATCGGTCTGGGCGGCATGGCGGTGCTGTATGTAGGTATGCTTGCCATGGGAAATGCGCTGACCATGACCGGCGCGGCAAATCTGGTAGGCGAGTGGCTCACGAGACTTCTTGGCGGCACGCACAACGGATATATCATCGGTCTCCTGTTCTTCCTGGTTCCGTTTATCCTGACCCAGGTTATGATGA
>CAKROP010000329.1 GCA_934373375.1 uncultured Anaerosacchariphilus sp. | reverse complement strand
GCTTTTCCAGCTCCGCCAGAATATCGTTGATGCGGACGATGTTCTGCTTCTCGTCCTCCAGCTTCTTCTGGGCCGTATTCTTGCGGCGCTTGAATTTCACAATACCGGTGGCCTCGTCGAAAAGCTCCCGGGACTCCTCCGGCTTACTGCTTAGAATTCGGTCGATCTGACCCTGTCCGATGATGGAGTAGCCCTCTTTACCGATACCGGTGTCGTAGAACAGCTCGTTGATGTCTTTCAGACGGCAGGCCGCGCCGTTGATCAGATACTCACTCTCTCCGGAGCGGTAGAGCCGTCTCGATACGGTCACTTCCTCATAGTCGATGGCCAGCTGGTGATCGGAATTGTCCAGCGTAATGGCCACATAGGCGTAGCTTAAGGGACGCCGGTTCTCCGTTCCCGCGAAAATGACGTCCTGCATAGTGCCGCCTCGCAGCTGCTTAACACGCTGCTCGCCCAGAACCCAGCGCACCGCGTCCGCCACGTTGCTCTTGCCGCTGCCGTTGGGGCCTACGATGCCAGTGATGCCGTTGTGAAAATCAAATACAATCTTATTTGCAAAGGACTTAAAGCCCTGTACCTCTATACTTTTTAAATACATTCCTTACCCCGTTATCCGCGGACTTTTCTGGCCAGAAGTGCCCGGTACGCCGCTTCCTGCTCCGCCGCCTTCTTAGTCCGGCCGCTGCCGCTTCCAAGCACCTTCTCACCCAATACCACATTTACCGTAAACCGTTTATTGTGATCCGGTCCCTCTTCCTTCACCAGTTCATAGTGAATCGGTTCCTCAGTTTCACTCTGAATCTGCTCCTGAAGGATAGTCTTGCTATCATAAAAGAGTTTTTTATGCTCAATGTCATTTAAAATAAAATGATGTACGAATTCTTTTGCATTAGCAAAACCACCGTCCAGATAAATCGCGCCAAGCAACGCCTCCATGGCATCTGAGGTAATGGAATCTCTGTCGCGTCCGCCGGTCAGCTCCTCACCTTTCCCAGCCGCAGCCATTCACCTAACCCCAGGTCTCTCGCGCACAGCGCCAGGGTCTGCTCACAGACGATGCTCGCACGGGTACGGGTGGCCTCACCCTCCGGCATGGTCGGATAATTCTGATACAGGAACTCACTGGTGGCAAGCTCCAGTACCGCATCTCCTAAGAACTCCAGGCGCTCGTTGTTCTGCAGGCGGTCCCAGTGGCGCTCGTTGGCATAGGAGCTGTGGCACAGGGCGTGCTCCAAAAGCCTCCGGTCGTGAAAATGGTAACCCAGTTTGTTTTCTAATTCTTCCAGCTTCATTTGTTCTCCTCACAAACAATAACGTAAAAATGTCTCAGAAAAGCCGCAGCCTTTCTGAGACAAGTTTCATATTCTTCTTAGTCTTTCTTCAGATTGCGAATGGCTTCCACCGCGTCGCCGACGGACACGATTTTCTCAGCTTCCTCCTGGGCGATCTCGATGTCGAATTCTTCTTCGATTCCCATGATAATCTGAAATACATCCAGAGAATCTGCTCCCAAATCGTCTACAAATGTGGTGTCCATGGTGATCTCATCCTCATCCACATTCAGGACATCCGCAATAATTCCTTTCAGTTTTTCAAATTCCATTGTTTCATCCTTCCTCTCTTACGATATTCTCTTTAATCTTATCATTAATCCGCTGCTCTTTAAATGTTACGCACTGGATAATGGAGTTCTTTACTTCTTTTGCTTTGGAGCTTCCGTGGGTCTTCACCACCAGGCCCTTAAGACCCAGAAGCGGCGCTCCGCCGTATTCGGTAGCATCAAAGGACTTCAGCGTCTCCTTCAGCGCCGGCTTCACCAGCAGCGCGCCGATTTTGCTTCGGAGAGTACTCATCATACCGGCCTTGATCTTGCTGACCAGCACGGCTCCCACGCCCTCATAAAGCTTCAGAATGACATTTCCCACAAAGGCCTCGCAGACAATGACATCTGCCTGTCCGTGGGGAATCTCCCGGGCCTCGATATTACCGACGAAGTTGATGCCTTCACATTCCTTCAGAAGCGGGTAGGTCTCTTTTACAAGTGCATTGCCCTTTTCTTCCTCGGCTCCGATATTCACGATAGCCACACGCGGATTCTTTACGCCCATGACGTGCTCCATGTAGATGGAACCCATCTTCGCGAACTGTACCAGATGAGACGGTCTGGCATCCACGTTGGCTCCGCAGTCAATCAGCAGAGACACGCCTTTTTCCGTCGGAATTAACGGCGCCAGGGGCGGTCTCTCCACGCCCTTGATGCGTCCAACCAGAAGCTGGCCTCCTGCCAGTACGGCTCCCGAGCTGCCTGCTGATACGAAAGCATCCGCTTTCTCCGCTTTTACCAGCTTCAGTCCGACTACAATGGAAGAATCCTTCTTCGTCCGGATAGCTGCCACCGGCGGCTCCGCCGTCTCAATCACTTCGGTCGCGTTCACAACCTCCACCTGCTGCTCTCTGTATGAATATCCCTTTAGCTTCTCCCGAATCAGTTCTTCTTTTCCCACGAGAATGACCTGTATGTCCTCCCGCAGCGCTACGGCTTCCATGGCGCCCCTGATAATCTCGTCCGGCGCGTTGTCGCCGCCCATTGCGTCCACCGCAACTCTGATCATATCCTGCATAAATCTTTCCTCCTGATCTTCTGATCCTACGTATGCAGATCCTTTATCATAATACTAAATATCAAATGAGAAATCAACCCGCAGTTTCAAAATCTCTCTTCTGCTTTGCAGGCACGATTTCCAGCCATTATCCGTCCGGATCTACGATAAAATAGATCCCCATGGCCGGAT
>CAKROP010000328.1 GCA_934373375.1 uncultured Anaerosacchariphilus sp. | reverse complement strand
AATATAGACTACGAACTATGGCAAGCGGCCATGTCTTCTGTCAATGCGGTCTATTTGATTGTGGATATCAAGACAGGTGACCGGTATGTTGGGTCGACTTATGGATACAACGGACTGCTGGGGCGTTGGCGTGTTTATATTTCCACAGGTGGTCATGGGAAAAACGAGGGCATGATCAAACATTTGCAGTCTGCGGACCATAGTTGCCATGATTTGCAGTTTTCAGTATTGCAGGTTTTGCCCAAGTCACTTTCAGATAGCCAGATCATAGAAATGGAGAGCCTTTGGAAGAAAAAACTGTTGACCTATGAACCGTTTGGTATGAACCAAAACTAAGCGGCCTTGTATACAAATACATGATGGGAAATTAGCCAGAATCGATCTTGAAATCAGTGAAAAAGCAAAGGTTCACAATCCAGAAATTATGAGTTGCAATGTATACAGATTTCAATATTATATCAAATTTATGATAAGTACAATCTTATATCATATGTGGGGAAAACAAAATAGAAATTAGAAAAAAATCTAAAAAGAAATTGCTTAAGATTTTAGATGGTTTAATCTTAAACAGAGTATATTAATAATGAGTAATCCCTTAATTTGTTGACGTTTCCCTTAAAATGAGATAATATTTAAGGGAAAATAACGGAGGTGAGGATATGAGACCGTTTCACTATTCTGAAATCAAAAAGCAGAAATGGGATTCAGACATCCTGAGTCTGGTAGCTGCGATATATAAAGAAGCCGGAAAACAGGAGATGTATCTGAAGCAGCGACCGGAAGAATTGGAAAAACTGGTTGAAATTGCGAAAATACAGAGTACAGAGGCATCGAATGCGATTGAAGGAATTGTGACAACCAGTACCCGTATCAGGCAGTTGGTAGAGGAGAAGACAACGCCGAGAAACCGTGATGAGCAGGAAATCGCCGGGTACCGGGATGTATTAAATATTATTCATGAAAGCTTTGACGCAATTCCTATTACACAGAATTATATTCTTCAATTGCACAAGATTTTATACAGTCATATGAATAATCCAATGGCAGGCAGGACGAAAAGTGTACAGAATTACATCAGCGCCACATATCCGGATGGCCATGTTGCGACCTTATTTACGCCACTTGCGCCCTACGAGACGCCAGAAGCATTAGATAAAATCTGTGAAGAGTACAATCGGGTAATAGGCAACATGGAAATAGAACCGCTCATTGCAATTCCGATATTCATTCATGATTTTTTATGCATCCATCCTTTTAATGATGGAAATGGCAGAATGAGCCGCCTGCTCACAACTTTATTATTATATAGAAATGGTTTTTATGTTGGTAAATATATTTCGTTGGAAGCGAAAATAGCAAAAAATAAAGATTTATATTATGACGCGCTACGACAGTCTCAGGATGGCTGGCATGAAGGAACGGAGGATGCGGTTCCATTTATAAAATATCTGTTGGGAATTATTCTTGCTGCATATAAGGATTTTGCAGATAGATTTGCACTGGTAGAAACAAAGCTGTCGGCCCTTGAAACAGTGAGACGTGCAACCATGAGTAAGATAGGACGATTTACCAAACAGGATATCCGCGAATTGTGCCCTTCCATCAGTATCAGTTCTATTGAAGGGGCATTGCGAAAGTTAGTTACATCAGGAGAATTAAAAAAAGAGGGAGCGGGGAGGAATACCTGCTACTGCAGATTAAAATAATTTTTTTATTCCCTTACACAATCGCATTTTCCCTTAAAACTAACAATTATTTAAGGGAAAATGTTGCTGTTTAAGGGAAATATATGAAACAGACTTGGAAACCATGGATTTTCTATTTCCTGTAAAAACAAAGAGAAGCGTTCACAGTCCGGAAAGTTTGTGCTACAATGGATACAGATTTTTTCAAAAAAAGGCGGTGGGCGTATGGAAAAGCAGATTTTTACAAAGGAACTGGCAGCAAAGCTTCTTCCGGTACGGAACCCGGACGGTCACAAGGGTGATTTTGGACGGGTCAGCATTACAGGAGGAAGCGTAGGCCTAACAGGCGCTCCGGTGCTGGCGGCTTATGGCGCGGCCCGGAGTGGCAGCGGCCTGGTGTTCCTGGGGGTGCCGGAGCCGGTATACCCTATCGTGGCGGGGCACTGTCTGGAAGTGATGCCGTCGCCGCTGCCTGCAGCCCGTGGGAAGATTTCCAAGGACGCCTTTTTCCCGATTCTGGAGCAGCTGAACAGCTGCGACGCGGGGCTTCTGGGGCCGGGCCTGGGACGCTCTCAGGATCTGCCAAAGTTGATAAGTAAAATTCTGGAAGAAACAGAGACGCCGTTGATTCTGGACGCGGACGGGCTGTATGCCATCAAGGATCGAAAGGAGATCCTGCAAAAGCGGGCGGAGAAGGGACTGCTTACGATTCTGACGCCCCATGAAGGAGAGTTTCACTATCTGGGCGGTGATTTGGCGGCTGGCCGGGAAGCAGCGGCGCTGGATTTTGCGAAGGAATACGGCTGTATTCTGGTGCTGAAGGGGCCGGGGACTGTGACTGCGCTGCCGGACGGAAGCTGCTATGTGAATCCTACCGGAAATAACGGGATGGCCAAGGGCGGAAGCGGCGACGTGCTGGGCGGTATGATACTGGGCTTGCTGGGGCAGCTTGTGGCTGCACACAAAAATGGCGGAAAGTACACAGGTAATTCTATACGGACAGAGGCAATAGAACAGCTACAGAAAAAAAGCTCATTTTTGAAAGAAGCCGGATATATGACAGCTCTGGCCGTCTATCTTCACGGTCTGGCCGGGGATCTGGCCCGGAGAGAGCTGGGAGAATATGG
>CAKROP010000327.1 GCA_934373375.1 uncultured Anaerosacchariphilus sp. | reverse complement strand
CCATCAGGTAGGGCAGGTTCTGGTTGATCCATTCCATACAATAACCTCCAAAAACCAGGCTGAAAACATGGGTATGGCGGGAGCGCGCATCAGCGCTCCCGCCACCAAAGCTTTTCAGCCTTTTCTTTTTAATTACTTGCTTACACTCTGTTCTGCTACGAACTCCCATGCGCCTGTCTCGGTGTTCGCCTGCTTGATGTAAGCGGTATCACGGTTCGCGTCACCTGTCTCATTGAAGGTGATGTGTCCGGTTACACCGGTGTAATCCACATTCCAGAGTGCCTCGTTTACTGCTGCCGGGTCTGTGGAGCCTGCCGCCTTCAGAGCCTCCAGTGCGGTGTAGTAAGCATCATAGCCCATAACGGTCAGACCGGATACTGTATCGTCACCACCGTTATTTGCCTTTGCGGTGGAATCGCTGTTAATCCAGTCCTTGATGCCTGCATCGAACTCCTGATTTGCGCCCTCCTGATAGAAGGTAGTTACATAAATCTGAAGGTCTTTACCCTTTGCTGCATTCAGAATGACGTTGGAATCCCAGGTATCTGTGGAAAGAATCGGCATTCCCAGTCCCTGTGCGGCTGCCTGCTCGATAATCAGGGCTGCTGCCTCGGTAGAGCTGGGAGCAAAGAATACGTCGGCTCCTGCCTTCTTTGCAGATGTAATGTAAGAGGTAAAGTCGCTGTTTCCTTCCAGGAAGGTCTCAGCTACAACCTCTCCGCCCAGCGCCTCAAAGGCCTGTGTGAAGTAGTAACCAAGTCCTGTGGAATAGTCGTCGCCAAGCTTGGTCAGGACGTATGCTTTCTTTGCGTCAAATTTGTCTTTGGCGAAGTTCGCGTGAACCGTCCCCTGGAAGGGATCCAGGAAGCAGATACGGAAGTAATGGGTATTGCCCTCGGTAACCTGCGGGTTTGTACAGGTAACGCCGATGGCCGGGATTCCTGCCTCCTTGAATACGTCAGAAGCTGCAATGGAAACGCCGGATCCATAGGAACCAAGTACTACGGATACCTTGTCGCTCACCAGAGTAGCCGCTGCGGAAGGTCCTTTATCGTTGGAGGACTCATTGTCTACGATGTCAAGCTGTACCGTATACTCAGTACCACCAATTTCTACTGTCGGAGTTACGTAGTTGGCATACTGGATACCTAAGGTCTCCTGCTTTCCGCCTGCTCCGTTGTCTCCGGACGCCGGCTCGTATACACCAATCTTTACCACATTTCCGTCTGTGGCAGATGCGTCGGCGCTTGCGGAACTGCTGTCAGAGCTTCCGCCGGAGCATCCTGCCAGCATGGTGCTGACCATAGCCGCCGCAAGTAATACTGATAATGCACGCTTCTTCATAACTATTTTCCTCCTCTGTCCACGCTTCGGCTGTCACCGACAATTCATGTCTTTTTGTTCGTCCTGCAAAGACATTTGTGCGTGGTTTTTAATATGGGCTTTAGTATAGCACGTTTAAAATCGAATAGCAAGAGGATTTTGCAAAAAAAGTTGTATCACGGACGGACATTTGCCTTTACAGGGCGAACGTGAGATGGTAAAAAAAAGAGCCCGTCCATGCTGGACTGACTCTTTCCTCGTATCGCATATATTTTATCCGGCGTAAATTACAGTTCGATCTTTCCGCTCTCTTTGCCGTTGATGACATAGTATGCTGCGCTGTCTTCCGGCTTTACATACAGGTTCAGTTCCTTGATGGAGGATGCACGATGTCCCAGTGCTACCCACTTCTCGGTTACCTGTGCTACCAGATCTGCAGTCAGGATCTCCTTGCCTGCAAACTGCACATATACATTCTGTACGGCTTCCTTCTTCTCTGTCTTCTCAGTCTTCGGCTTCGGTCCGCGCTTCTTCGGCGCTGCCTTTACTTCTGCCTTCTTCTCAGCCTTCGGTGCCTCAGCCTTTACAGCCTCTGCTTTTACCTCAGCCTTCGGTGCTTCTTTTACGGTCTCTTTTACTTCTGCCTTAACTGCCGGAGCTGCTGTCTCTGTCTTTACTGTCTCTACTGTCTTTACCGGAGCGTTTATCTTTACGTCTTCTGCCTTTTTCGTTGTCTGTGTTGTTTTCTTAGCAGCCATCATAATCCTCCTCTGACTTTTACTTCCAAAATTCTAACAGCGCTTATTATAGAGCATTTTTCCATATATTGCAAGTGCTTATTGTAAATTCAGAAGCCCTCTGAGCCTTTTATTTTAATGCATGGATAAATAATCCGCTGCGGAGCTTTGGCTCAAACCAGGTGGATTTGGGCGGCATCAGCAGTCCGGCGTCCGCCACTGCAAATAATTCCCCTATGGAAGTCGGATACATGGCAAAGGCCGCCTTCATATCCGTATGTACCCGGCGCTCCAGCTCGGAAAGTCCGCGGATTCCGCCGACAAAGTCAATGCGCTTGTCTGTCTTCGGATCCTGAATGCCCAGAATCGGCTCCAGAATCTGCTTCTGCAAAATGGATACATCCAGACCCTCCACCGGATCACAGTTCCCATATTCCGGCTTCAGGGTCAGCAGATACCATTTGTCCTCCAGGAACAGAGTCACCTGTCCTTTCCTCTTCGGATGCTCTGCCTTGTCCAGCGTTTCCACATCAAAGACCTTTTTGATCTCGCTTAAAAATTCCTCCGGCGTCAGGCCGTTCAGATCGCGGACCACACGGTTGTAATCCATAATCATCAACTCGTCATCCGGAAAAATCACGGACAGGAAGTAGTTAAACTCCTCCTCGCCGGTATAGCCCGGATGCTCCTCCCGACGCTTTACGCCCACACGCACAGCGGAAGCCGCCCGGTGATGGCCGTCAGCGATATAG
>CAKROP010000326.1 GCA_934373375.1 uncultured Anaerosacchariphilus sp. | reverse complement strand
GGGCTGCACTTCTGTAATGATACATTCATCCACACGCTTTAAAAACGGGATCCAAATCCCTACCGTTTTTGCGATTCTCCGGGAATTAAATCCTGCTGCCAGGACAATATGCTCTGCCTCATACACATTTCCATTTTCTGTAATTACTTTTCTGGCTCTTCCCTTATATTTCTCCAGCGAAACTACATTTTCTCCTGTAATGTACTCTACTCCCAACCGGCGGGCTGCGCGATAATAAGCAAGTGTCGTAATCATGGGATTTGCGTATCCATCAAACTCACACCACACAGCCTTATCGACATAATCTGAAAGATAGGGACAGATTTCCCTTGCTTCTTTGCCGTCTATAAGTCTGGATGGCACACCCGCTTTCTCATTTTTCTTTAATAATCCCTCGCAGGATTTTATCTGAGCTTCTCCATGAGCCATTGTCAGAGAACCATGCACCTCATACTCCAGATCCGCGCCAAGCTCTTCCCCCAATGTTGGCCAGATATTTTTAATCGCCATTGCTGCAAAATCTGACTCTGGAGCAACCCGGCCGCTCAGACGGACTCCTGCGCCATTTCTGCTGGAAGCGCCATCGCCGACATTTCCGTATTTTTCCACAACAATAACCTTTTTCCCCTGCTTTGCGAGTTCATAGGCTGTGGAGCTTCCGATAATACCGGAACCAATAACAATAACATCCGCTACCTTACTCATGGTTAAACTCCTCCTTTCCCAAAACTCCTATCGTTACCGGTCTTGCAGGTCCTCTGGCCGTACAATCCTCCAGTTCCGCAGGTCTCTGCCCCAGTTCTGCGGCAATGATTCCTTTTACAATTCTTCCACAGGTATTTCCCTGACACAATCCCATACCTACACGCAGAAAACGCCGTATTTCTGTCATGGTAAACATTCCTTCGTGTATTGCTCTTCTGATTTCACCCTTCGTAACTTCTTCACAGCGGCATACAATCATATCATCATCCGGCATCGGAACAAATTCTCCCAGATCCCTGCTTCTATCTGTTACTGTCATAGCTTATCTTTCCTCCTTTCGGAAAAACCGCGCTTTCATACACATATCCTGCGGAACTCTGATTGTAAGCAACGCTGTTTTGTCATAAGCCTTACTCGTCTTGCAGCTGACTACCTCTGCTTCGCAAACCGGTTTTCCATCCCTGCCACAGGCAATACCTTTATCTCCGGGCTGCGGATAGGGCAGCAGCTCGTATGGCATTGTTACCGTTCCCATTCCGTCTCCTGTATCCTCGTCCACCAGGAAAATTGCCTGTCCGGAACATGAGGCAACACACATGCCGCAGCCTGCGCACTGATTTTTTTCATTTACAGAAGGCAGTCTTGTAATTGTTTCTCCTACATTAATACATCCAAATTTACATGCATCCTGGCAGGGATTGCAGGGAATATTCTGCGTACATTCAATAACAGGATGGATACCCGCATAATGCTTCACCCCAGGATATCTCTCTATTTCATCGTCAGCCACATAACCCTGCTTCAAGAGATTCTGAGAAAGAAGGATTCCCTCATCTGTCTCCTTCAGATCAGTCCTTCCCTTGTTTGCCGGACTGAACATTCCCTCGTGAAGCTGTCCCAGCGAAGCCTTTAATTTCTGTACTTCCTCTGAACATTCTTCTTCCGTCAGATATCCCAGCTTCTGGGCTGCTGCTGTTCCCGCGATTCTTCCGTTAATCATTGCAGAGCTTGCTTCCTCAATTCCTGCCACATCACCGGCTGCATAAATTCCGGGAATCGAAGTTTCTCCCCATTCATTCACTACCGGTACGGCTCCGCCTTTATCCTTCATCTCACATTTTACCATGGCTGTCAGCTGACTCATGGGACTCAAACCCACTGCCATACAGATCGTATCCACATCCAGATGTATCTCTGTTCCCTGAATTGGTTTAAAATGGTTGTCCACCTCAGCAATTACGGCTCCTGTCACATGATCGGTTCCCTCTGCCTGCACAATGGTATGGGAAAGATAGAAGGGCACTCCCATTCTGGCTACTTTCGACGCATGCACTCCATAGCCGCCTACTCTGGGAGCTGCATCAATGATTGCCACCAGATTCATCCCCGCCTGCATCAGCTGATATCCAACAACCAGTCCTACATTTCCGCTTCCGACAATCAGGATATTCTTTCCCGGCTGTACTCCATGCAGATTCATCAAGGTCTGTGCCGCTCCTGCGCCCATAACACCCGGAAGGGTCCAGCCTTTAAAGGGAATCATATTTTCTCTCGCCCCTGTTGCTACAATAATCGCGTCCGCTTTATAATGCACAGTTTCCCCGTTCATATTTACTAAGAGTTCTTTATTGTCATACAGTCCCATAACAACTGCATTCAGATGCACTTTTACGCCCGCATTCGCAGCTTCCTCCAGAAGCATTTTTCCAATATTAAAGCCTCTTATTTTCGCCCTGTGTTCCTTTGATCCGAAAAACTTATGTATTTGTTTAAAAAGCTGTCCTCCCGGCGCTGCATTTTCGTCAAATACCGCGACCTCCGCTCCGCATTTTGCCGCCTGAATTGCCGCTGAAAGTCCTGCAGGGCCTGCTCCGATAACAATCACATCATATCTTTTCATTTTCCTGCTCCTTTGCTGACACGCCATACTGTGTCTGAACCTTCATTCCTTTATGCAACGGGGTTACGCACGTTCTGACATTTGCTTCCCCATCTACTACCATAACGCAGTCTGTACATCTTCCGATTGCGCAGAATATTCCTCTTGGTTCATCCTTTTTCAGGGTATGTCTGTGAACCAGAACACCCGCAGCCCGCAGTGCCGCTGCTATAGGTTCTCCCT
>CAKROP010000325.1 GCA_934373375.1 uncultured Anaerosacchariphilus sp. | reverse complement strand
CTCTTCCCGGAATAGCTACTGTGCCATCGGGAGTGTTTCTTTCCTGTGAAGCAGGTATTCGCAGAAGATGGCAATCAGATCTTTCGGATAGGGCGTTCTGTCGGACCAGACCGGACTGCCGGTCATTCGGACGAGAAGCTGATGGCCGCCATTCCTCATCATCACATCGCGGATGGTTCGAATGTCCCGCTCCACACTGGTTACGGTGGTGGCATATTCAAAGGCCACGGTAACATAGATAGCCTTCTGAATATACTGGAGACGGGTGGGATCCTGAACAGCAAGTTCCACAGCGCGGATAAAATAGCGGTATCCGCAGTAGTGGCTGAACACACCGGCCGAGTTCAGCAGAATCTGGATTGTTAGTTTCATTGGTAAAACTCCCCTCGCAGAAAAATAGAACAAACAGTTTCGATGAGATGTTTGTTTCAGAAAATAATAACGAATAAGACCAGAAATTTCGATGTGGAATTAGAAATTCGACAAAAAACGACAAAGATAGACATAAAGTTATCTGACTTTGACATCTGGGTTGACAAATATACGAACTATAATATTTTGCAAAAAAATACTTGCTTTTTTCGGTCTGCTTTCATATAATAAAGCAAACAAAAAAGACAAATGTGCGCCAGAGAAAGACATTCACAGTCGAAGCGCCGTAAAACGAGGAGGATCTTACAATGTATTCATTGGATGAAGTGAAGGCAGTGGACAAGGAAGTAGCGGCAGCCATCGAGGCAGAGATGGCCCGTCAGAACAGTCACATTGAGCTGATTGCATCGGAAAACTGGGTATCCAAAGCGGTCATGGCCGCCATGGGAAGCCCCCTGACCAATAAATATGCAGAAGGATATCCGGGAAAACGTTATTACGGCGGCTGCGAATGCGTGGACGAGGTGGAAGAGCTGGCACGTGAGCGGGCGAAGAAGCTCTTCGGCTGCGAGTATGTGAACGTACAGCCCCATTCCGGCGCGCAGGCCAATATGGCAGTACAGTTCGCCATGCTGAAGCCGGGCGATACCATCATGGGACAGAATCTGGCCCACGGCGGACACCTGACACACGGAAGCCCAGCGAACTTCTCCGGAACCTATTTTAACGTGGTTCCCTACGGAGTCAACGATGATGGTGTGCTGGATTACGATGAAATCTTGCGTATCGCGAAGGAGTGCAAGCCGAAGATGATCATCGCCGGAGCCAGCGCTTACGCCAGAACCATTGATTTCAAGCGGTTCCGTGAGATTGCCGACGAGGTGGGCGCTTACCTGATGGTGGATATGGCGCACATCGCCGGACTGGTGGCGGCAGGCGTGCATCCGAGCCCGATCCCTTACGCCCATGTGACGACGACCACCACTCACAAGACCCTCAGAGGACCCAGAGGCGGCATGATTCTCTCCGACGCGGCGACCGCGAAGCAGTTCAACTTTAACAAGGCTGTATTCCCGGGCATCCAGGGCGGTCCGCTGATGCATGTGATTGCGGCCAAGGCAGTCTGCTTTCAGGAGGCGCTGCAGCCGGAATACAAGGAATACCAGAAGCAGATTGTAAAGAACGCCCAGGCGCTCTGCAAGGGACTGATGGACCGCGGCATCAAGATCGTGTCCGGCGGTACCGACAATCACCTGATGCTGATAGACCTGACGCCCTTTGACCTGACCGGTAAAGAGGTGGAGAATCTGCTGGACGCGGCCAATATCACCGCAAACAAGAACACCATTCCCAACGACCCGAAATCGGCCTTCGTCACCAGCGGCGTCCGCATCGGAACTCCGGCGGTTACGGCAAGAGGACTGAAGGAAGAGGATATGGAGACCATCGCGGAGGCGGTAGCCCTGATGATCAAGGAGGGCGAGAGTGCCACTGAGAAGGCGAAAGCGCTGGTAAAGAGCCTGACAGACAAGTATCCGCTGGATATGTAAAAAGAATAGAAAATAGTGTGGAACCCCGGAGGCGGACAGTGGCTTTCGGGGTTTTCGTATGCAGCAAATTAATAATTTCTTAAATAGTTTTTATGTTAGGCGTATGCTATACTTGATCATAGATAACACTAGATGTAGCGGTTCGCCCTGCCGGGCGCGGCAGGACCGCAGGCACAGGAGAGAGGAAATGGCGCAGAAAAGAGAACCTGTGATTCAGGTGAAGAATCTTTATAAGATTTACCGGGTCGGCGAAAATAAGGTACGTGCGCTGAACGGTGTGGATTTGACGATTTACCGCGGAGAGTTTTGTTCCATCGTGGGAACCTCCGGTTCCGGTAAATCGACGATGCTGAACATGCTGGCGGGATTGGAGAAGCCCACCAAGGGCGAGATTGTCATAGCGGGACAGCATCTGGAGAAAATGAACGAGAACCAGCTGGTAAAGTTCCGGCGGGAGCATGTGGGCTTTATTTTCCAGTCCTTTAATCTGCTGGGAACCATGGACGCAGTGGAAAATGTGGCGCTGCCGCTGATGTTCCGTGGCGTACCGAAGAAAGAGCGGATGGAGAAGGCCGATAAGATGCTGGATCTGGTGGGTCTGTCCAAGCACAAGGATCACCGTCCCAACGAGATGTCGGGCGGCCAGCAGCAGCGTGTGGGCGTGGCGAGAGCCCTGGTGCTGGATCCGGAGATTATCTTTGCCGACGAGCCCACAGGTAACCTGGACTCGAACACTTCGGCAGAGGTCATGCGGCTGATGCAGAAGGTAGTCCGGGAGCGGAATCAGACCCTAGTGATGGTAACCCATGACAACCATCTGGCCAGCTTCGCGGATCGGATTTTTCATATTATTGATGGTAAGATTGTGAAGATAGAAGACAACCGAAATAAATCAGAGCAGATAGAG
>CAKROP010000324.1 GCA_934373375.1 uncultured Anaerosacchariphilus sp. | reverse complement strand
CGCAGATATTCGTCAGCGCCGAGGTCAGATAGACGTAACCGGTATCAAAAAGAATATAGGACGGCATGCAGATTCCGATTCCCTGCAAATCCTCGTTCTTCAGGTTATGCTTTCCCTTCAACTCCTGAATGGTCTCCAGCATCCGATCGCTGAAGGCCGGGCCGTCTGCATGGATATCAGACGGATGCTGCATCCGGTCCAGGAGCTGTCCGTCCGCATCAAACAAACCGTATGCTACTTTGGTTCCACCTGCATCAATTCCAATCCTGTACTTTTTGCACATATTTTTTCTCCAAATCGAATTTGTTTTGTTATATTTTATATTTCTCATTATATAGATCAACTTTGGACTTGTCAATAGAAATATAAATTACTTTCGAATAAAACTTTTTTTGTTTCTTTTTATATTATTTCGAAACACTGGAACGAAAAAACAGCATCCGGATTTTTGATCCGAATGCTGTTTTTTTCTGTATTTTATATCCAGTTATTTCTTATATTTAGCAAATCTCTGCTCCCGCCGGCATATCCTTCTCCGGCGTCATCAGCGCCAGATTGCCCTCTGCGTCCTCGGCGCACAGCAGCATACCTTCAGACAGGATGCCTGCCAGCTTCGCCGGCTTCAGGTTCACGACTACCATGACCTTCTTGCCGACCATTTCCTCCGGTGTGTAATGAGACTTAATGCCGGATACGATCTGCTTCACCTGGCTTCCGATACGGACCTGGGAGCACAGCAGCTTCTTGGACTTCTTCACGGCCTCGCAGGCAATGATTTCACCCACCTGGAACTGCAGTTTCGCAAAATCGTCAAAGGTAATCTCTGCCTTCGGCTCGATGTCGATGACGTCTGCAGCCTCCTCTTTTGCCTCTTCCGGCTGATCCTGCTCTGCCGCGTCCGCAGCCTTCTTAGCCTCAACCTTCTCCAAAACCTCTTTCACATCCAGACGCGCGAAGAGAATCTCCGGCTTGTCGGTTACCTTATTGCCGGACTGATACAGGCCGAACATGTTCATAACCTCCAGAGAACGCTTTCTCGCGCCCAGCTGTGCCAGGATCTTCTCGGCGGTCTCCGGCATAAACGGCTCTAAGAGGCTCGCACCGATGCTGATGCTCTCTACCAGGTTGTAGAGTACAGTCGCCAGACGGTCCTTCTTGCTCTCGTCCTTCGCCAGAGCCCAGGGCATGGTCTCGTCGATGTATTTGTTGCAGCGCTTGAACAGGTTGAAGATCTCCGTGATGGCGTCTGCCACGCGCAGATCATCCATTTTCGCGGAAGCCTTCTCTGCTGCACTTACAGCAGCCTCGCGAAGCTCCCGATCAACCGGCTCCAGCACGCCTGTGTTATTCACCACGCCATCGAAGTACTTATTGGACATGGATACGGTACGGTTTACCAGATTGCCCAGGGTGTTGGCCAGGTCGGAGTTCATGCGCTCCACCATCAGCTCCCAGGTAATCACGCCGTCGTTGTCGAAGGGCATCTCATGCAGTACAAAGTAACGAACTGCGTCCACGCCGAACATGTCTACCAGATCGTCTGCGTAGAGCACATTTCCCTTAGACTTGCTCATCTTGCCATCGCCCTGCAGGAGCCACGGATGGCCGAATACCTGCTTCGGCAGCGGCAGATCCAGTGCCATCAGGAAAATGGGCCAGTAGATGGTATGGAAGCGGATGATATCCTTACCGATCAGATGCAGATCCGCCGGCCATTCCTTCTTAAACAGGTCGCTGGACTCTCCGTCGCACTCGTAGCCGATACCGGTGATATAGTTGGTCAGCGCGTCCAGCCATACGTATACCACATGCTTCGGGTCGAAATCTACCGGGATACCCCATTTGAAGGAGGTACGGGATACGCAGAGATCCTGCAGGCCCGGAAGCAGAAAGTTATTCATCATCTCATTCTTTCTGGAAACCGGCTGAATGAATTCCGGATGCTTGTTGATATGGTCAATCAGACGGTCAGCGTATTTGCTCATACGGAAGAAATAAGCCTCTTCCTTAGCCGGCTGCACCTCGCGGCCGCAGTCCGGACACTTGCCGTCCACCAGCTGGGACTGGGTCCAGAAGGACTCGCAGGGAGTACAGTACATACCCTCGTAAGCGCCCTTGTAGATATCGCCCTGGTCATACAGCTTCTTAAAGATCTTCTGTACCTGCTTCTCATGGTAATCATCTGTGGTACGGATGAATTTATCATAGGAAGTATTCATCAGATCCCAGATGCGCTTAATCTCGCCGGACACATTGTCCACAAATTCCTTCGGAGTAACGCCTGCTTCCTCGGCCTTCAGCTCAATCTTCTGGCCGTGTTCGTCCGTACCGGTCTGGAAGAATACGTCGTAGCCCTGGAGTCTGCGGAAACGGGCAATGGCGTCCGCCAGTACAATCTCATAGGTGTTGCCGATGTGGGGCTTGCCGGATGTGTAGGCAATGGCCGTGGTCATGTAAAACTTTTTCTTTTCCATTTTTTACCTCTCTTTTCTCTGCAAACGAAAGATCAAAAAACCCCGTCTTCCTTATATCTTAAAGAAGACGGGGATGATTCCCGTGTTACCACTTCTGTTCACCGAATCCTCGCGAATCCGGCCTCTGCGGGTACCTGCATACCCTGACGCTGTAACGGGCGCACCCATCACGGCTTATCGCAAAACCATTTCCCCGGGAGATCCCTTTACCGAAAATAACCTTGCGTTCATCCGTGCCGCTCAGAAACCATCTTCAGCTCTTTTGCCTTCATCCCTCTCAGCACCGGGAATTCTCTGTAAAAGGCGCATACAGCTTACTCTTTTCTTCGTAGCGTTTGCATTTTGCTCAGATAAAAGAAGCGTAACAC
>CAKROP010000323.1 GCA_934373375.1 uncultured Anaerosacchariphilus sp. | reverse complement strand
CTTTGTACAGGGCTCATCCATCGAGCTTTCCGCGGACGGTCCCATCAAACCGCCCTACGCGGTATATTTCCAGGGCGGACTGACCTGGCCCCATGCGAAGCTGGGCATTCTCATGTCCCTGCAGAAAATGGTGGACGCCGGTCTGGTACAGTTATAAGGAGAAACGGATGAAAAAGGTAGTGGTAGTGGGCGGCGGAGCCGCCGGGCTCATGGCGGCCATTGCGGCGGCAAAGCAGGGCGTTAAGGTGACGTTGTTGGAAAAAAATAAGCAGGTGGGAAAGAAAATACTGGTCACCGGCAATGGTCGCTGCAATCTGACCAACCGGGATCAGAGTCCGGACCATTACCGGAGCGCGGAGCCGGATTTTGCGGCGCAGGTGCTGTCCCGGGTCGGCATGCAGGATACCCTGAGGAAATTTACAGAATTTGGAATATTCACAAAATACCGAAACGGCTATCTTTATCCCTACAGCGATCAGGCAGCTTCCGTGGCGGAGGTGCTGCGTCTGGAGGCGGAGCATCGGGGCGTAAAGCTGGCGCTGAATACAGAAGCACAGGCTATTACCCGGGAGGGAAATAGTTTTCAGGTGCAGACAGAAGGCTGGAGCTATCCGGCGGACGCAGTGATTCTGACCTGTGGATCCAAGGCGGCTCCGGAGACCGGATCCGACGGCGGCGGTTACCGATTGGCGGAGAGTCTGGGGCACCGGATCATCAAACCGCTCCCGGCGCTGGTACAGCTTCGATGTAAAGAAAAATTTTATGAAAAGCTGGCAGGTGTCCGGATGGACGCAAGAGTGGAGCTCTATACAGAGGAAAAGCTGCTGGCTTCCGATCAGGGCGAGGTGCAGTTCACAAAAAACGGCATTTCCGGTATTCCGGTCTTTCAGGTGAGCCGCTATGCAGTGCGGGCGCTGGACGCGGGAAAAAGGGTGCGGGCTGTGCTGAACCTGATGCCCATGTTTGACGAAGCACAGTTTCTCACATTTTTAAAGGACAGAGCAGAAAAAAATCCTTATAAGACCGGCGAACAGTTCCTGACCGGCCTTTTTCCGGCTAAAACGAGTGCCTGCGTGCTGGAACGCAGCGGCCTGGGAAAGAGCGGGAAAAAGGCGGGAGACTGGACGGATGCAGAGTTTGCGAAGCTGGCGCGTACTGTGACGCAGTTTGAGACAGAAATCACAGGAAGCGGCGATTTCACCCAGGCCCAGGTCTGCTCCGGCGGCGTAGACACGCGGGAAGTGGATCCGGACACGATGGAATCCCGAAAAGTGCCGGGCCTCTATCTGGCGGGGGAGCTTCTGGACGTGGACGGAGCCTGCGGCGGCTACAATCTCCAGTGGGCCTGGAGCAGCGGCTGGCTGGCGGGAATGAGCGCGGCGACAGCCGGAGAGGAGAAAACCCTATGATTCGAATCAGTCAAATCAAGCTTCCGGCGGAGCATGGCGAGCTGGCGCTTCTGCAGGCGGCGGCCCGGGAACTGAAGGTGGCTTCCGAGAAAATCGAGAAGCTGACCATTCAGAAGAAATCCATTGATGCGAGAAAGAAACCGATTTGTTATGTATATACGGTGGATGTGAAGCTGAAGGGCGAGGAAAAGCTTTTGAAAAAGCTTCACAATCGAAATGTATCAAAGACAGAGAAAAAGAGGTATCATTTTCCGGAGTCCGGAAATGAGACGCTGGAACACCGCCCGGTCATCGTGGGAACCGGTCCGGCGGGCCTGTTCTGCGGACTGATGCTGGCCCGGGCAGGTTATCGGCCTATCCTGCTGGAGCGGGGCGAGACCGCCAGAAAACGGAAAGAGACCGTGGATCACTTCTGGAACGGCGGCACGCTCGTACCGAATTCCAATGTGCAGTTCGGCGAGGGCGGCGCGGGCACCTTTTCCGACGGCAAGCTGAATACGCTGGTGAAGGATCCGGCGGGCCGGGGGCGTCTGGTGCTTAAGACCTTTGTAGAGGCCGGCGCGCCGGAGGAGATTCTCTACTGGAATAAGCCTCACCTGGGCACAGATGTGTTGATTGGCGTGGTGGAGCATATCCGAAAAGAGATTGAAAATCTCGGCGGAGAGGTGCGCTTCGGTACACAGCTCACGGACATCGACATCCGGGACGGTCAGGTCCGCGGCGTGTATACAAAGCACAGCAGCGAACCGGAACAGGAAGCGGATTATCTGGAGGCGGAGGTGCTGGTGCTGGCCATCGGCCACAGCGCCCGGGATACCTTTGCCATGCTGAAAAGCAGGGCCGTCCCCATGGAGCGGAAAGCCTTTGCGGTGGGCGTGCGGATTGAGCATCCCCAGGAAATGATCAATGTGAGTCAGTATGGCGAGGGTTATCCGAAGGGATTGCCCACAGCTGCCTACAAGGTGACCCGTAAAGTCAGCGGCAACCGGGGCGTCTATTCCTTTTGCATGTGCCCTGGCGGGTACGTGGTCAACGCTTCCTCGGAGGAGGGCGGCCTTGCGGTCAACGGCATGAGTTACCAGGCCAGAGACAGCCGTAACGCCAACAGCGCCATGATTGTGACCGTGCGTCCGGAAGATTTCGGCGGCAGCGATCTGTTGTCCGGCGTGGAGTTCCAGCGGAAGCTGGAGCGGGCGGCATACCGGGCAGGCGGCGGCCGGGTGCCGGTGCAGCTGCTGGGTGATTTCCGACAGCATGTGATAAGTAAAAATCTGGGAGAAATTGAGCCCTGTATCAAGGGAGCCTGGACTTTCGGCGATGTGCGCGGCATCTTCCCGGCGGAGCTGTCGGCGGCCCTGGAAGAGGGTATCGTGGGATCGGAGCATCTGATCCCGGGCTTTGTCCGGGCGGACGCGGTGCTGTCCGGCGTGGAGAGC
>CAKROP010000322.1 GCA_934373375.1 uncultured Anaerosacchariphilus sp. | reverse complement strand
TAAGGAGATTTTCCCTTTATAACAGAATCGCCTCCGCCGGATCCCCGGGCTTCAGCGCGCCGGATCCCCCGGGCACGTCCAGCAGACAGTTGCAGCCCACCATGGAGGCCAGCACGCCGTTGGAATTCAGTCCCTCCGGCAGATGAAATACGCCGTTTTCCCAGTAAGCCCGCACAAAGCGCCGACCCGGACTGGGTTTTCCAAAGGCGTCCGCCAGGGTGCCCTTTACACGTACCAGTTCCAATGAGGATTTCCGCATCATTTTCGCCAGCATGGGACGAAGCAGCAGCTCGGTGATAACCAGGGCGCTGAAGGGATTGCCCGAAAGGCTCATAACCGGAATTCCTTCGTAGTCTGAAAACAGGGTGGGCATACCGGGCTTCACCTGAATGCCCCAGAACACCCGCTCCGCCCCGATAAGAGCCAGTGACTCGTGCATAATATCCTTTTTCCCCACAGACACAGCGCCTGTGGTAACAATCAGATCCGCTTCCTTCGCGGCCTTCTTCAGTGCTTCTGCCATCTGCTCCGGCTCATCCGGCACAGACCGGGCCTCGGTCAGTTCCGCACCCAATTCCAACAGGCGGGCCGCCAGAAGCTTCTGGTTGATATCGTAGATTTTGCCGGGAGCCAAGGGCTCTCCGGGCTGAACGACCTCATTTCCGGTGGTCAGGACGGCGATCCGGGGACGGCGGTAGACAGCCACCTCCGGGATTCCCATTCCGGCCAGCACGCCGGCCTCCACGAAGCCAAGCTCCCGGTCCGCTTTCAGCAGTACCTGTCCGGCCTTGAAGTCCTCGCCCCGGAAGCAATAATTGCCCCACTGCCGCTCCGCCTTATAGATCTGCACCGTCTCCTCACCGTAATCCGTATCCTCCTGACGGACGCAGCAGTCGCAGCCGGGTGGAATGGCCGCACCGGTCATGATGCGGACAGCCTGACCACTCTGTACCTCTTCCTCAGAATAATCCCCTGCGTCGATTTCCCGCAGGACTGTAAGACAGACCGGCTGTTCCTTTGAGGCGCCGGTTAAATCCGCAGCCCTGCAGGCATAGCCGTCGATGGGCGAACGGTGAAAGGGCGGATTATCAAAGACGGTTTTCACGTCTTCCGCCAATACCCGGCCTGAAATATTCGCGATTTGAATCGGTTCCTTCTCCTGTATCACCGGCGTGTGCTGTAAAACCAGACAAAGCGCCTCCTCTGTTGTAATTCCTCCCATACGTCACGCCCCCTTATACGCCTTTTCCAAAGCCGCAGTTGGGGTAATGGCAGGTCTTACATCCCAGACAGAAGCCGCCATTTCCCATGTGGGCCAGATCTTTTTTTGTCACCTCCACGCCTGCCGCGATGCGGGGCAGCACCAGGTCAAAGACCGTGGCTTTGGCATACATGACGCAGCCCGGCAGTCCCATGATGGGCGTGCCGTCCTCCAGATAGGCAAGCAGGAACATGGCTCCCGGCAGCACCGGCGCGCCGTAGGATACGATGCGCGCTCCGGTATTCTTAATCGCGCCCGGGGTCCGATCATCCGGATCCACACTCATACCGCCGGAGCAGAGAATCAGGTCCGCACCCTCTTCCTTTAGCTGCATAATTGCATTGGTGATTTTTTCCATGTTATCGTCGCAGAGAATGTGTCCGCTGACTTCAATACCGTAAGAAGCCAGTTTGTCAATGATAACCGGAGTAAAGGTATCCTTGATCCGTCCGTAGTATACCTCATTTCCGGTGGTGACGATACCCGCCTTCATGGGCTTATAGGGAGTCAGGGAAACCAGCGGCTCCGAGCCCGCGGTCTCTTTTACCAGCTCCATCTTCTCTTTGGCGATGACCAGCGGAATGACCCGGGTGCCAAGCAGCCTATCTCCCTTTTTCACCGGCGTGTTATTATGCCGTGTGGCAATCATAATCTCGTCGATTTCATTGATGGCATCCAGGCGCGGCACGTCCACCCGGAACAGGCCGTCGCAGTCGGCCACCAGCTCGATTTTGCCCTCTTTTACGTCGGTGGGGTGCATATTTTCATTTTTACAGACGCCGCAGAGAATCTCCGAGGCCTCATTTTCGTGCAGGGTGTTCTCGTCCTTCTCCCAGACGTACAGGTGATCCTTACCCAGGGACAGCAACACCGGAATGTCCTCCTCGGTGACGATGTGTCCCTTGCGGAATGCTGTGTCCTTGACCACGTCCTTCACGATGCGTGTAATGTCGTGACAGAGCACATGCCCCACCGCGTCCGTTGTGTTGATACATTTCATACCCTATTCCTCCCAAACCCAAATATTTTTGATTTCCGCCGTTACCCTCTGCGGAACTATGGCCATTCACAGAACGTAATTTGCATCATAGCGCCTGTAACCAGTCATGTAGAAACATTCTGTATACAGTGTAACACACTGGCTCTTAAGTTTCACCTGTTTTTCAAAACATATCGGTGCTTTTTTATAATAAATGATGGAAAATGACGGATTTCTATGTTTATTTTGAACTATAGAAAATGGACAGTACGAATTTTTAGTTCTATTTCAAATCTGTTTTCTTGGACATTACCAGATTTTCTCTAAAATAAGGCACAGACATTTTCCCATAAAACAGAAAATATCTGTGCCTCAATTTCTATACCTTTAACTTATACCTCCAGCGCTTTGCCGGTCAGCATCTCATATGCCTGCAGGTATTTCTCGATGGTCTTGTCCACGATCTCCTGGGGCAGGGTCCAGTTGTTGTCCGGGTTGGCCTTCAGCCAGTCGCGTGCGAACTGCTTGTCGAAGGACGGCTGACCGTGACCCGGCTCGTAGCCGTCTGCGGGCCAGAAACGGGAGCTGTCCGGGGTCAGCATCTCGTCGC
>CAKROP010000321.1 GCA_934373375.1 uncultured Anaerosacchariphilus sp. | reverse complement strand
AGCTGAGCCCGGAGACCCCGCACTGGTACGGCTTCAAGCCGCTGGAAGGAACTCTTCTTTTCGACTACAGAGAGGGAACCCCGGACGATATGATGGCTCCCATGAGATGTATCCAGTATAGCGTAGCCAGCCAGTATGGCACCCATGTAGACGTACCGCTTCATTTCTGGGGCGACGGCCGTGACATGAGCAAGATTACCGTAAAAGAGCTGGTATATCCTCTGGTAGTTGTAGACAAGTCCAAGGAATGTGCTGAGAACGCCGAATTCACCATGACCGTAGCTGATCTGGAAAAATGGGAGAGCGAGAACGGCAAGATTCCGGAGGGGGCATTCGTAGCGTTCCGTTCCGACTGGCATAAGAAATCCAATCTGGATAATCCGGACGAGAACGGCAATCCGCATTATCCGGGCTGGAGCGTGGATGCCATCAAATGGCTGGTGGAGGAGCGCAATATCGGCGCTATCGGACATGAGCCGGCAGATACCGACCCCAGCTACGTGACCACCAGAGAGGATGCATATCCGTATCCGGGCGAGCAGTACATTCTGGAGACTGACCGCATCCAGATTGAGGTTATGAGAAATCTGGACCAGGTACCGGCTGTGGGAGCTATGATCGTATGCGCGTTCCCGAAGCTGAAGGACGGCACGGGCTTCCCCGCAAGATGCTTCGCAATCTGCCCCGAAGACTAAAATCAGGAGGACATAGGATATGTTGGAATTTGACGAGCAGCTTTCAAGACTGCAGAAACCGGACCGCGAGGAGATGACAGACGAGGAATACGCTGTCTTCAATAAAAATGTAGAAGTTATGGAGAAGAACTGGGGCTTCATCAACAACCTGTTCAAGATTCTTCCCCTGAACGCCAAGGAGTACATCGGATTCCTGAACTTCAAGAATTCCCTGTACAATGACACCTGCTATCTGACAGACGCGCAGAAGGAGATGATCGGCGTAGTCGTATCCTCTTATAACTGCTGCTGCTATTGCCTGACCACTCATGGCGATAACCTCCGCGGGATGTGGAAGAATGCCCGTCTGGTAGACAAGATTTCCTATAACTATCGTTCTGCTAAGGATGAGCTGTCCAAAGAGGACTACGCGCTCTGCGAATACGCATGGTACGTAACCGCACATCCCCGGGACATTGATCAGGAGCAGGTGAATAAGCTCCGCGAGGCGGGCTTTGATGATCACCAGATCCTGGAGGCAGCTTTCGTGGCAGGCTTCTTCAACTACACGAACCGTTGGGTCAGCACCATCGCTCCGGTTCCGAATCCGGGACATTACAGCCACAACCGCAATTTCGAAGACTAAGAGATACATAAAAATAAGACCGAATCCCCTGCGGGGGGAGACGGTCTTATTTTTATGTGGTTAAATTTCGCGGCTGTTCAGCGGAATCGTCAGCTTCTTCAGCTTGTCCATATTCGTCTGGGGCAGGGCGTTGCCGGGATAAATCTTATCCTTGATGGCCTGCATCCGTCTGTCCGTCTGGGCGATAATGTCGGCGCATTCCTTCAGCTCCGCGGAGAGCTCGTCCGCATTTTCCACATCCTCAATATCCTGCTTGTATTTCAGCTGGTGATCGACGCTGGCCCAGAAGTCCATGGCGATAGTCCGGATCTGCACCTCTACCCGCATGTTTTTCTTCTGATTGGAGAAGAAGACCGGGATCTCGATGATCAGGTGCAGGCTGCGGTAGCCATTGTCCTTGGGATGCTCAATGTAATCCTTTTTCTTAATTAAAGTAATATCATCCTGGCGCAGCAGCATATCCGCCACAGTATAAATATCGTCGATAAAAGAACAGATCACGCGGACGCCGGCCACATCATTCAGATTCTTCTCCACAGATTCCACGCTGATGGGCACGCCGTACCGGTGCAGCTTCTCCACGATGCTTAGAGGCTTCTTCACCCGGGAGGTGATAAATTCAATGGGATTGCGCTGATGATGGACACTCAGCTCGTCATTCAGTACCTCCAGCTTGGTTCGCATTTCGCGGATGGCGCAGCTATACATCATCATCAGCTCCTGAAATTCAAAAGCCTGATTGACAAAATAGGTCTGTATATCCGGAATATCTGTGGTATCGAGAAAGGTTTTTTGTAATTCGTTTTCCATGATAATTCTCCATTTCTGTTATTTTCCGCATGCTCTCGCACGATATTTTGAAGGACTTAAGCCTGTAGTTTCGGTAAATTTCTTATAAAAAAATCCCTTGTTGTGATATCCAATGAGCCACATGATTTCCTCGATATTCAGGTTGGAAGATTCAAGCAGCAGTTTTGCGCGCTCGACGCGCAGAAAAACTAGGTATTCCGAATAGGTTTTTCCAGTCTGTTTTTTGATGAGGTTATTAAAATAATTGGGCTGAAAATGAAAATTTTCAGTCAGAGCACGCATGTGGACAGAGGAAAGATTATTTTTCATATAGTCGCTGACTGCTTCAAACAGCTTTTCTTCATAAATAGCGGTTTCCTGACGGGAAAAACTGTATTTATAGCCGGAAGAGAGACTGTCCATAAGCCGGATGAGATACCCCTTGCTGATGTCCATGTAGCCAGGCCGTTTATTTCGGATTTCTGAAATAATATGGAACAGGGAATCCTGAATGGAATCCAGCTGCTCGGATCCTAACGGGGTAAATTTCAGATAATGCTGCCGATCACTGTACATCATAATGTTTTTGCGCAGAAATTTCTGCAGGGGCGAAATGCTGACATTGCCGAGAAAAGCCTCGTTAAATACATCCCGGTCGATGCAGATATTCACAAGAAGACATTCGGAGTCCCGGATGGATTCCCGGTGGTAGGCCATGGAGTTAATAAAACAGATTTCATTTTCTGTAAAGG
>CAKROP010000320.1 GCA_934373375.1 uncultured Anaerosacchariphilus sp. | reverse complement strand
AGCATCCGCTGGATAATCATCTGAAGGACAAGATCGCGCTGTTCTGTAATGTACCCAGCTCTCACGTACTTCAGAACCTGGATGTGGAATATCTTTACGAGGCTCCGTTGGCCATGGAAAAGGAGCATCTGGCGCAGGTGGCCTGCGAATGTCTGCATCTGTCCTGTCCGGAGCCGGATCTGACAGACTGGACAGCTATGGTAGACGCGCTCCGTCATCCGACTTCCAAGGTTCACATTGCCATCGTTGGAAAATATATCCAGCTCCATGACGCTTATATCAGCGTGGTGGAGGCCCTGAAGCACGGCGGTATCGCCAGCCACTCTGTAGTAGATCTGAAATGGGTGGATTCCGAGCTGGTAAATGACGCGAACGCAGCGGAGTATCTGTCTGATGTGGATGGCATTCTGGTGCCGGGCGGCTTCGGCGATCGTGGTATCGAGGGCAAAATCAGTGCTATCCGCTATGCCCGTGAAAATAACGTTCCTTTCCTGGGCCTGTGTCTGGGCATGCAGATGGCCATCGTAGAATTTGCGCGCCACGTCATCGGATATGACGACGCCCACAGTGTGGAACTGGATCCCAATACCACACACCCGATGATTCACCTGATGCCGGATCAGGATGGAATCGAGGATATCGGCGGTACCCTGCGGCTTGGCTCATATCCCTGTATTCTGGACAAGGATACAAAGGCTTATGAGCTGTACGGTGATGAGACCATTCATGAGCGTCATCGCCATCGTTATGAGGTCAATAATGATTATCGTGAAGTGCTGCGACAGGCAGGTATGACTTTATCCGGTATTTCACCGGATGGAAGAATTGTGGAAATGATTGAACTGAAAGATCACCCGTTCTTCCTGGCTACCCAGGCTCATCCGGAGCTGAAATCCAGACCGAACCGGCCCCATCCTCTGTTCCGCGGATTTGTAGCGGCGGCACTGGAATACCAGAACCAGCATAAATAAGTATTCTTAACGAAGACCGGGAGACAATATTCTCCCGGCCTTTCCTTTGCCCTTTCTTATTATCTTCTATCAGCGAATGGTTACACGGGCTTCACGCCGCGGCGCAGTGCGGGCATAGGTGATGTTCGGGTAGCCCAAAAGCATACAGGCCTTGATGTGTTCTTCTTCGATGCCAAGCCATTTTTTCAGGTTCTCATTCTGATCGCTGATACGCTGAAGATAGCCGTTGTAGAGGGCTCCCAGGCCCTGGGCGATGGCCATGTGCTCGATATTCTGGGCCGCGAGACCTGCGTCCAGTTCCCAGTCGGAGGTGATGTAGAGAACGGCTGGGGCGTTGCGGAACAGGAAGTCGTCGGTGGGGTCAGCTTTCCGGTGGCGGTTGAAGCTGGCGAAGGGGATATATTCTTTTGGAAGTTCTGTGGCCGGGACGTCTGTCAGGGCGTCAATATGGTTCCAGACCAATTCTTTTAAGGCACTAAGCTCCTGCTGCACCAGGATGAAATGGCTGCTCTGGTTATTTTTGGCTGTGGCCGTGTAGCGGCCTGCCTGGATCAGGGCGTCGATTTTTTCCGGCTCGATTTTCCGGTCTTGGTAGTCCCTGATGCTGCGGCGGTATTTGATGGCGTGGAGCAGGGTGTCCGGATTCAGGGTAAAGCTTTCTTTTTCGTACTCTTCTACTTCGGCCATGTTGTATTCCGGAATAGATACAGCGGCCTTGGGACAGACTGCCACGCAATGACCGCAGAGGAAGCAGTCGCGCTTGGGCTCTGCTTTCCCATCTTTTAAAATAATATTGTGGGCAACGCAGTCTTTCACACATTTCCCGCAACCAACGCAGAGTTCTTTTTCAATGGTTATCATTATCATTTTCTCCCTTCTGTCTCCTGAATATGTGTCAACAGGGCGTCACAGCCCGCTTTTACATCGTCATAGGTCGCATCAAAGTTCCCCGTATACCAGGGATCTGCGATATCCCGCGGATGGTCTGTATAATCCAACAGCAAAGACACTTTTCCTTCGGGGTCTTTGCCAAGAATCCGCATCATGTTCCGGCGGTTCCAGCTATCCATGCCGATGATATAATCATATTTGTCATAATCGGACCGCTGCATCTGCACCGCCCGATGGTCTCCGCAGGGAATACCCACCTCTTTCAGCTTCGCCCGGGTACCGCGATGCACCGGGTTACCGATTTCCTCCATGCTGGTGGCAGCGGAATTGATGTAGAAATGATCTGCAAGACCGTGGCGGGTGACCAGATCCTGCATAACGTATTGAGCCATGGTGCTGCGGCAGATGTTGCCGTGGCAGATAAATAAGATTTTTACCATTTTCTGTAACTCCTTATATCTTTGTATAAAACCTGAATATCCTTGTATGTAAGCCAATATTACAGGATTTCTAACATAGAACTGAAACAGGGAATCTTGCTTTTCTTCCCATTTTGTCTCAAATCTTCCTATATTTTCTTCTGCAATATTGGTAAATTCGTTGGTAAAAATCAGAAGTTTACCAACGGGGTATTTAACCGGCCGCTACCCGGTTCAACTCTTCCTTATCACGTCTTTTCTGATTGCGATTTCTTTCACTCAAACGTCTTTGCTCCTTTCTACGAAGAAGCCCTAGCACGACAACCATATTATATCATACCAGGGCGACATTTGCCACTTTAAAGTGATAAAGTTTCGTATTTTTCATTTCTACAAGGAAGTGGTTTGATTAAGAAATTCTTCAAATTTATGTCGATTTATTACCCACCTGAACAGTAAAGCAATAATCAGAATCAACGTTCTCTGAAATTAGCATCCTTATCTTCTTACGCAGATGCGGTGAGTTTACCATGATCCATTTCATAAACTTCATCACATAAAACTTCAATATCCTCTTTGTTAT
>CAKROP010000319.1 GCA_934373375.1 uncultured Anaerosacchariphilus sp. | reverse complement strand
AGCCAGCTCTCCGGCGGCCAGAAGCAGCGTGTGGCCATTGCCCGCGCCCTGGCTATGAAGCCGGATATCATGCTCTTCGACGAGCCCACCTCTGCCCTTGACCCGGAGATGGTAGGAGAGGTTCTGGCGGTTATGAAGGAGCTTGCAAAGGAAGGAATGACCATGGTAGTCGTAACCCATGAGATTGGTTTTGCCCGCGAGGTGGCGGACCGGGTAGTCTTCATGGAAGGCGGCTATATTGTAGAGCAGGGAACCCCGGAGGAGGTACTGACCCATCCGAAGGAGCCCAGAACCATTGATTTCCTGAGTAAAGTATTATAAAAAATGACAGAGAAGGCTTCTGGAAAAATCCCGGAAGCCTTCTCTGTTTCTTTGCTTGCCGCTGTTCACAGGCACTATCCTGCGAAGCGTGTTACTGGGAACGCAGTGAACAGCAATCCTTGCTTGGTATAATTTCATAAACCCTCCCCCGGGGTTATTGACTTCCTTATACAGGAGTGCTAAAATTTAATCATTAAGGGCTGATTTCCAAAGGAAACAGTTACATAACCCAAGGAGGGACATAAGAAATGAGCGCATTAACAGATTTGATCTATGGAGGCTCAAACGCAGTTGCAGGACTGACAGAAGGTGCAGTCAATGACGCAATTGCAAAGTATGGTGAAGACAAAAAGGTGGCAATGCCGGATACAGCGTACTTCCTGCCGACCATCTACGCCGCTACCGGCGTAAAGGTAAGCAAGCTTGGCGATCTGCCGGCCTGTGTAGGCGTGCTGAAAAGCCTGATCAGCAATAAGGAAGACCTGGGCGAGGCCCTGAACGCAGGTCTGGCTACCGCAGTGGGAGCAGAGATCATCGAGGCCCTGAAGTATGTGGACAATGCTGACCCGTATGCTGAGGACAGCGGTATCGGCTTCGTACCGGACCCGATTATCCGTTCTCTGGGCGTACCCCTTGTAACCGGCGATATCCCGGGCGTAGCAGTTGTACTTGGCAAGGCTGACAATGCCGAGGACGCCGTAACGGTGGTAAAGGATTACCAGAGCAAGGGTATCATGACCTTCCTGATCGGCGACGTTATCGAGCAGTGTGCTGAGGGCGGCGTAAAGATCGGCCTGGATTTCCGTGTAGTTCCTCTGGGACATGATGTAACCGCAGTCATCCATGTAGTAACCGTAGCGATCCGTGCAGCATTGATCTTCGGTAATGTTACACCTGGCGATCTTCCGGGACTGCTGAAATATACCAAGGAAAGAGTACCGGCATTTGTCAATACCTTCGGCGCTCTGAACGAGGTTGTTGTATCCGCAGGCGCAGGCGCTATCGCACTGGGCTTCCCGGTAGTAGTAGACGTAGATCTGGGCGAGAATCAGGTTCCGGGCGCTCTGGAGTCCGTTCTGGATCACAGCATGACGGTAAAGAAGTCCCTGGAACTGCGTAACATCAAGATTAAAGTAACGGAGCTTCCGATTCCGGTAGCATTTGCTTCCGCATTCGAGGGCGAGATTATCCGTAGAGGCGATATGCAGGTAGAGTTCAGCTCCCATAAGGCGCCAACCTGCGAGTTAGTACAGACCTGTAACGCAGACGACATCGAGGATCACAAGATTACCATTGTCGGTAAGGATCTGGACGAGCTGGAGCAGGGACAGACCTTCGCGCTGGCTACTTATGTACAGGTGGCAGGAGCAAAAATGCAGCCTGACTTTGAGCCGGTTATCGAGCGTAAGATTCATGCATGGTATAACTACATGGAAGGTGTGATGCACACCGGCCAGAGAAATCAGATCCGTGTCCGTGTAAGCAAGGCTGCTTATGAGGCAGGACTCCGCCTGACCCATTTCGCAGAGGTTCTCTACAACATGATCATGGACGAGTTTGATATCGTTGTAGATAAATGTCAGGTGACCATCGTAACCGATACCGATAAGGTTCAGGAGCTTCTGGATACCGTCGCTATGCCGACCTATGAGAAGCGTGACGAACGTCTGGAGACACTGACTGACGAGAGCGTAGATCAGTTCTACACCTGTACTCTGTGTCAGTCCTTCGCACCGTCACACTGCTGCGTCGTTACTCCGGAGCGTCTGGGACTTTGCGGAGCCGTATCATGGCTGGACGCTAAGGCCACCAAGGAGCTGAATCCCACCGGACCCTGCCAGCCGATTTCCAAGGAAGGCTGCGAGGATGAAGTCAAGGGAATCTACCCGGATGTAAACCGTATGGTAGCAGAGGCGACTCAGGGAGCACTTGAGAAAGTAACCCTGTATTCTATCATGGAAGACCCGATGACCTCCTGCGGATGCTTCGAGTGTATCTGCGGTATCGAGCCCTTCTCCAACGGCGTTATCATTGCCAACCGTGAGTACGCAGGCATGACGCCCCTTGGTATGACCTTCGGCGAGCTGGCAAGTATGACAGGCGGCGGAGTACAGACACCGGGCTTCATGGGCCATGGACGTCACTTCATCGCATCCAAGAAGTTCATGAGCGCTGAGGGCGGCTTTGAGCGTATCGTATGGATGCCCAAGGAGCTGAAGGATGACGTAGCAGAGAGACTGAATAAGTCCGCAAAAGAGAAATACGGCATCGACAATTTCACCGACATGATTGCAGATGAGACCGTAGCAACCGATGAAGAATCCCTGATGGCGTTCCTGCAGGAGAAGAATCATCCGGTACTGGGACTTGACCCGATCATGTAATAGGGAAAAATATCTTACATCATTTAAACGTTATTAAAGATATGTTTTCTCAGATTTGTTATGGAATTTTATTACAGAACGCAAGGTTAGTTCTATAGAAGTCAGAAGTGACCAGTATTTTCCGGATGCAACGGAATACTGGTCACTTCGTCCGTTTTTACAAAGAA